>PBOL01000005.1 GCA_002725315.1 Methanobacteriota archaeon
CCAAACTCTGAACCTGGGGTAAAATCAATCGCGGAACCGGGAGTTACGTGGTCACCGACCGAAGCAGCCATCGGCCCGCCGACCGGAAGACCCCCTATGAACGGTCCGGCAATTATTATTTTCTCAAGGAGGGGTTAGACGCCAAAAAGCGGCCCTAGTCAAATCCCTGATCCTAGAGTGGTGCCCGAATGCTGCAGGAAGTGAGAAATCACACTCGCCATATCTTTCGGCCCCCCAACCATAGTTGTTGAAAAATTTCTCCACGTGAGTTGCTCCTGCACTATGCATTAGATGAGCGTTAACGCCGATAGATTGAATCGCCTCCAAGAAAGGCCTGTCGGCTCCAAATTGCTGCCTCCCCCATGGCGGATTTGTGATTACTAAGTCGAATTCCCCGGAGTCAATCTGGTCATATCCAATTCTAGTATGCGAAATCTTGACCTTTTCCTCCAGACCCAAAGATTCCAAATTGGTTTTGGAAACTGAGCACGAATTCTCATCGATTTCGAAAAGAATGGATGATTCGGCTCCGGCCAATACTGTTCCAATTCCCAAAATACCATTTCCTGAACCCAAATCGGCAACCCTGCACCCTTCGAAGATATCATTGAATGCAAGGATGTCAGCGATCCACCTAGCGGCCAACTCCCCTTCGGTTTGATACTGTTCCAACTCTATGTTTTTTTCAATGATACTTTCCAGTTTGGAGAGCTCGATTGCAAGTGATCTTAGTCGCATCGCCATGTGGCATATTGTCACAATCAAAAACTGTTGTGGATTTTATATACCCCCATAACCATTCAATTCCTAGAGCGAGGCTAGTAGTCATGGAATTAGGAGTAGTAAATTTGGAGGGAGAGGATTACAAGTTAGTGGTTCCATGGAAAATAATTGAGAAAATTCATGAGGACATCAGAGGGGACCCGGATCGCCTAAGGGGTCACTTAGTACGAGCAATAAAGATCGGATTGCTAGCTATTGAGGGCGGGGAATTCACACTTTCGACCGATAGAATCGAGGACGTGATCAATAATTCATCCTCCCTAATGATTGACAAGTACGAAGAGTTTGATCAAAATTTCTCTAGTGACCTGGAAGACCTAATCGACCAGAAACTCACAGGTAAAGAGTCGGAGTTGGCCAACCGTCTAAGTGGGGCTTTTGGTGAAAGGGGAGATTTGAAAACCCGTCTAGATGCAATTTTTGACGATATTTCCAATCCGGATAAGACCACTAGCGTACCCAATCGGGTTTCAGAAGTGATGCAAAATAAGTTTCAGGATATTGAACAAGAAATCACCTCAGCTCTCGATTTGGCCAAACACGACTCTCCATTACGGATTTTCTTGAATGACCAGCGAAAAACGATCGATGATCTAAAAAACGACGTTGAGGGGCAAATGAAAGAAATTCGTACCGCCCTAAATGTTGATGAATTATTACAGAAAATGGAAAAGGAAAAGGAAGATCTATACCAACAATCGACCATTAAGGGGATTCATTTTGAGAACGATGCCGTTGATGCTTTACAAGATATTGCCGGAGTCTTTGGTGATAAAATAGAGCATACTGGAGGAGAAGGCGAGAGTAAATCTAGATCGAAAATTGGCGACATAGTGATTGTAATTGTTTGTCCAGGAATTTCTGAAATCCGAATTGCAATCGAAGCGAAAGCAGGGTCCTCAATATCAAGGAAAGAGCTAGTCAGACAGACTCGTGAAGGAGTCAAGATGCGTGGTGCAGTTTGTGGAATTGGCCTAATGGAGAGGAAACATATGGGTGTAAAACAGAATGTGGTTGAAAAGGAGGGTGAAAATTACATTGTTGGTGTTGACTGGGATAATCTAGATTTCCTTGCATTAGAGGTCGTATATCGCACACTCCGTGCCCAACTAATTGCTGACGAAATTCGTTCTACTGGTAAAGAAGAAATTGATGTGGAAGCATTGAAGAAACATCTCACCCAAGCTAGGACTGACCTAGGACTAATCCAATCGATGAAGTCTGGTGCAACTAGTGCAATGACTACCCTAGAAGAGCTTCGAAAGAACCTCAACAAAGTAGAGGAAAACGTGAAGAGGCAACTCTCAAAAGCAGAGGATCTCCTATAGGAACAGTTGGATTGGTCGAGTATAGAGTTTCATCCAGTAGTTTTTCTCCCTGAGAATTTCTCTGTTCTGGATTTAAGCGATGGTTTATGGGAAGCCCCAGAGTCAGTTTTTTGCATTGGAAAATATGACGAGTTGCGTCCGGGCATGTACAATACTGAGATTTTCGGAGGAAAGAGAAACGTACACATGGGAATAGACATTGGAGGCCCGGTTGGAACACCTTGCATGGCATTCATGCAAGGTGAGATATCGCACTTCGGCTACAATCCTGCAGCCGGGGACTACGGTAACGTTATCATCACCAAGCATGAGATAGATGGAGTATCAATTTGGGCCTTGTATGGTCACCTAGATGCTGCCTCGATCGAAGGCAAGAGNATAGGNCAGAAAATTGAGGCNGNNGAGGTGATTGCTTGGTTCGGTGACTTCGATGAGAATGGAGGCTGGGAACCCCACCTGCACTTCCAGCTCTCCCTCGTGGAGCCCGAGACCCATGACCTTCCTGGGGTAGTGGCTTCCGAGGACAGGGAGAAGGCACTGAGGGATTATCCCGATCCTAGACTAGTATTGGGGCCCCTCTACTGAACGCCTGCCAAATGCGATTTCAGCGATTCTATCGCAGGCATATCAGAGGGGTCTTCATCTGTCAGAAGGGCCAGACCAATTGACACCCAGTCAGTCACGTGGGCTGCATAGAGGAGGCGCTCGAGAAGGGTTTCCCCCTCGCAATCAATCACCCATGTAGGTGAAGCCTCAATCTCATTCAGCATCCACTCGATCCGTGAACTAGTCCTAGGATGAAGTCCTTCGCAGGATAACAGTAGAAGTGCACAGCCTTCAGAGGATTTGTTAGACCATGCAACAATCTCATTGTGGTTCATCTCAGGAATCTCGGTTGAACGTGCGAACTTGGCTGAGTTCTCGTTGATCTGGCAAGAGAAACGATATGCTGCTGCTGAAAGGCATTTTGGGGATACTATCCCAATCTCCCGACCAACCAGAGAACGAGATAGGGTCGAGGTCAATCCTGAGTTTGAGGAGATGTCCGCTTCATTGGATGAACTGGACAATCTCTCCAGCATTTCTGAGATTTCTTCCAAGCTTGGCTTTGGAAGGATTCCTAGGGCCCAGCAAGCCGAGAGCTGGGTCCCAAAGATGTGCCCGAATGCAGATCTCGGCATCTGTCCGGAGGGGACTTTTAGGCATACGGAACCATCTGCGTCAGCAAGTAAATCTTCCAGCTCACCTCCAGAGCAAATCCCGACGACGGTTCCTCCGTTGGAAATAGCCTCCCGAACTCCATCGAGAGTCTCCTCAGTGTTTCCGGAGTACGATGTTGCGATTACAAGCCAGTCAGGACCCCACCAGCTAGGTACACCGTAGTCAGTCCAAACTACGAATGGTAGACCTCCTGACTCATCGGACAGAGACTTCAGAAATAGTCCTCCAGCACCTGATCCCCCCATTCCCAGACATAGAACACCACTCCAATCGTTGTCTTCTTCGATTCCCACTTCGATTGACATTGATGATCGGAGGTCATCGACGAAATTCCTGGTATATCCAGCCATGTCCCTCTTGTCGAGATTCAACAGAAGCTCATTGAAATCGGGCTCACTCATATTTTACGCCCCTTGTCCGAGACAGGTAGTGCCAACCACTCCCCGTCTATGAAAGCGATGCGCAATTCCTGTGCCATTCCGTCATCATCGTAGGGAAGTGCAACCGTCGAGACCTTGTAGTCGGAAGGGTCCATGAACTCTGCACCTGAACTGTCCCTATTCAGAACTTGAATTACATTCTGCTCCGATTTGGAACAAACCACAGATGACGCCTCCATGTCCCTCCATGTTGCACCGGTTCTCTCGAACCTGTCAATCCTCCTTAGAATCGGGCCGTCCTTCTGCCAAGAGGATACAAGCCATAACGACTTCTTGTGCTTCACTACATCACCAATCGCATATGCCGGCTTCCTGTAGCTAAGTGTCAGTCTCGTGACCTCCACCCCATCGTTGACCCCCACGACGGTGGAGCTTTCCTTGACTGAGCCGCCAAAGGATTTGACAAGGCTCCTGCCCCAACTCCTAGCCAGGCTCTTTGAGCCCAATTGCAAATCCCAACCGCCAGGGACCGGGCCTTCCTTTGTCACGAAGAACATCGGATTGGATTCCATGGATTCAATGAGTTCGTCCAAGGTTGACCTTAGGTCGGCCAGCTCCTGAGAGTCGAGCTTCCTGCCGGCTGAGCGCAATTGTACCGTTGCTTCGAAGTAGTCCCCTGCCTTCCTAGTGCAAGAAGGGCAAACGGCGTTGCTAGTTTGTAACAGGGATGAGTGCGTATCAGAGAACTCGTATCCTTCTATTTTCCCACTTACATCTACTTCAAGCCTGATTGTCCTGTCATCTACTGTCTGAAGTGAGAATGATGCGCTGACTCCAGATGCACGCTCTTCGAACACTAGGTTTTCCCTTACTCGCAAGTCTGAGATATCTTCATCGGTCATTTCCGACCAGCGTCCCTTTACCTCATAGCAGGAGCATTTTGAGCATCGGTTCTGCTGAATCCTATCCGGCATTTTGGATAGGGCTGTTCGATCCCTGAGGCAGGTTTCGCAAGTCCTGTCGGACGAAAGAGGTGGGTCGGCGCCGCATATAATGCAAAATGCGCCACCAGACATGGATATCCCGGTTCTGCGCTCGGGCGCCTCGTTAGAAGACTTCCGAGAGGAAAAACGCTATTCATCATCGAAATGAAATCTTCTTGAATTCATTTCTGAAGTCAACTGCCGGAGGAGTTTGATTCGGTTTACTACGTAGAGTCCAAGCATCAAAGATAGAATAGAATAAGTGACAAATGCCTCTACTTCACCGGCCATCAGAGAGCACCCCTATCTGTTGAGAGCCTATATTCCTCGATCTCACTGCGTGCATCCATAATCGCCAGATTGAGAGCCACTAGACCTGAGAACAGTACGAAAAATGAGATGGTTCCCAGCATCAGGACAAGCAATATTTCCGGTTGTAGACCGGAATCCTCAGACTCGATTACCACCACTCCAGGATGCCTATCCTGCCATAGAGTGGTAGCAAACACAGTGATAGGTACCAATACTAAACAACCCAAAATTCCGATGGCTGAGAGGCTGTCCCTAGTGTCCTGACCCTCGGGTTGGCTTCTGAAAGAAGACACGAGGAAAAGGGACATTGCAGTTAGCAATGCATACGTATTGAGCCTGGCATCTCCCCAATCCCAAGGAACCCCCCACTCTGCAGAACCCCAGATTGGTCCAGAAATCACAACTCCGGCACCAAAAAGAAGGCCGAGTTCTGAGCCAATAACAAAAATTCCCCATCCTTTCTCTGAGCGAATGATGAACCAAGAAATGGAGCCAGCCAATAGTAGGCAGAACGCTAGGAAAGAAGTCCATGCAAATGGGACATGCCAATACAGGATTCGATATGCCTCTGGGGCATTCCAAGCATCTGGATTTACCAATGGCGCCCATAAAAAGCCAAGAATTGCTGTTGAAATTGCACCAACAAGACCCAATGTTGTCAAGGGCACAGCAGCGGACCTGTAATCGAGCACGTCCCTGCGACCATTTGGCCAGTCAAGAATGCTCTTCCTCAATATTCAGGGATTAGCACTGCCCCAAGCCAAACTAGGGCGGAGATTAGGCTGGCGATTAGGCAGGTAACGATCGGATTATGAATTTCAAGGCTAAACTGCATCCCCTCGTCAATGATTGTAGACAATGCATCAGTAAGCTCAAGGAACGGCCAAACTAGCACTACCAGGAGTAGTGGTGCAGGGGCTGCGCTAGCTCTCGACAGATCTCCCACCATAATATGGAGTGCGGTAGCAGCAACAGCCAGGTCTAACATCGATAGAGCTGGTAGCCAAATCCACCAAAGCACTTCGGAAGAGGTCTCAGAATCTACCGAGCCCGCCAGAACAAACCAAGAAAGGTAGACGACAGGGATTGGCAATATTATCGAAGACCCCCCAATAGAATATGCAGGACGGGCCATTGGGCCAACAACCGCGTCCCACCACCTACCGCAGTCAGATTCAGATAATCGACCCAGGATTGCTGGAGAAGCAATTGCAGTGATGAATGCAGGAGCAAGGACCAGTGCTGCTAGAAGTTCACTCCCATGGGAGTCGATATCCAATTCACCAACCAAGGCATATGCCAGTAACAAAGACACAATTGCAGGAGTAGCCTTCCCTATCGTGTCTACTGGGTTCCTGTATTCTGTCCTGAATGACCATCTAACTACAGAAAGTATGGGCCGGGGTTCCTTCGAGATGCAGGTCGCAGGCAACTCACAAGCTGTCCCTGAAGATTCTCCAACCTCTTCGGATATCTTCCGCTCATTAATTGAAACGACCCTGTCGGCACAATTGATCAGTTCTCGATCATGAGTCGCGAATACAACCCCGTGATTTCTAGAAGAAAGAGCCCTCAACCAGCCAATAAGGAGGTCTTTTGCAGAAGCATCGAGGCCCTCTGAAGGCTCGTCTAGAAGCACTGTTGTAGGTTCCTCGCGAAGTGCTGCTGGAGCCAAACCGCACAGTATGGAAAGTCGTCTTCTAAGTTCCCCCGATAGATGCAGGACCCTGTCTCCGGAACGATGGCCCAAACCCCATGTTTCTAGGACTTTGTATATCTCTTCTTCACTAGCAGAAATACCTGCAACTTCCAAAGAGTCGGATAAGCGCTCCAACACTGTTTCATCGCCGCATATACCGTCCTTCTGCAAGGTTAGCCCCATTGGAGGAGGTGCATTCCTCCTACCAGCAGAGTCCCTAACAGTAACTACCTTGCCTGCATCACCCCTCCAATATACTCCGCCCTCTCTCAGTGGAATTAGGCCGGCAAGAGTTTCAATCAGGGTTGTCTTGCCTGAGCCATTCTCTCCCACAATAGCCACAATCTGTCCTTCTTCAACCGAGAATGATGAATCTGAGAGAATCTGGTTTGCACCTCTGAAAGCCACTACGGACCTAGCCTCAACGAGGGGGGACTTTCCCATGCTCGGGCGGTACGGTGACTTCGTATGAGTGGTTCCATCCTACGAAGCCCTCTTGGGGGCGAGGTTGCAGGGCCCTTCGTGGCACATACCACATTAGACAGTGACTGGACATGGGGGCACCTTGAGTCGGTTGACATTCTCTGGATAGTAGCTATTTTGGTAGTCGCTATTTGGCCATATATCTCAGCGGTTCGAAACAAGACTAGTGTGGCATTGGCGACCGTTCTATCCCTAATGCTAGTAATGTTCATCCAATTCGCTCTGGAGACATTTCAAATTAGCTTCCAGCCAATCCAACTATTCAGCTTGATTCCTTCGATATACACTAGTCAAAATATCTCGCTAGTTCAAGAGGCTGGACACTACCACAGAATTGTAACTGCAGCTTGGCTGCATGGAGATTTCGTCCATGTTCTAGGGAATGTCCTGGTAATCGCACTTGCGGGAGTCCCACTTGAGCAAAGGATGGGGGCGAAGAGGTGGATGGCAGTGTACGTTATTGGCCTCCTTGGAGGCAACATTGCTTGGATTGCTACGCATCCTAACTCATCCGTACCTGCAATAGGTGCAAGCGGTGCTGCCTTCGGAATTCTAGGAGCCTACATGGCATGCTGGCCCGAAGACAAGATTGAGTTCCCCCTACTATTCATGATTCGGGCGTGGCCTGTCTGGCTTATTGCTTTCTTTAGACTTGGATTGGAAATTTTTCATATATACTCCATACAAAGTGGAACTGCTGGGCAAAGCAACGTTGCACACATGGCACATGTCGGCGGATTCTTTCTGGCTTACTTAGCAGCCCGTCCAATAGCCAAGGGAGCACCTAGCGAATTATTCGAAAGCGCAACGGTTTCAGGCGGTTTTTCACAGAGTGGAAGCAGGAAACGTGCCATAGATAATTTGAGAGAGATGGGAGAAGATCCTTGGAAACAATCTGGAAGGCCCCTCCAAGGACAGGCGGCTAGGGTTCTTTCGAAGCTAAGACAAGAGGGTGATGAGCTCGAGACGAGGAGGGCATGGCTAGAAGAGTTGGCCGAGAATACAGTCTGCCCNGTTTGTGATGGGGAGATTCTNGCTATAGTTGAGGATGAAGTTTGTTCACTAATTTGCGGAGTTTCCGCTTCTCATCTACNGTGGCCATAACCGCTCAGTTCTGAGGCTTGGAAAGGTTGGAGTTATACAGGCCATTTGTTTGGCTCTCTACGAGAGCCATGACAAAAAGGCTAGAGGTAATCAACCCAATTCTCGCAGCATTGATGGTGCTGGTCCTTGATACCTCGGTAGGGATTGCCTCGGGAAATTTCTCTTCTGTGCAAGATGATTCGTTGCTCGAATCGAATAACNGGGAGGNGGATNTAGCTTCGTTCTGCGAAGTCTTCCAATGCGAAGATAAGGATAGGTCGCCAGATTTCTCACCCCTGGATTCTGGACCGCCAACAATGGAATTCGGGTGGTGGTACGATTTTTGGTCTGACTCGGACTCTAACGGAATAGACGATAGATTACAGCAAATCATCGAGGGGGAAAGGGAGTCAGTTTCCAAGACCTCGATAATTGGCCAAGACGGAAGGAGCACGGTGGCCATTATTGTCCACTATGCATGGCACCCTGGGACTACAGACATCGATTCACTACGCGAAGTCATTGAGTCGCATGGATGGGAGAATGAGGGGTCTTGGTTCATGCCTATGGACCACCTAGATGCGATAGTTTTGGACCATGTCCCTGTTAGCTCACTTCTAGAAATATTGAGCCTGGATGGCGTTGTGCTCGTTGAAGAGCAAAACGTGATTTCCCCCTACCTGGACAAGGCAACGAAAGGATCCAAAGTGAGGCAATCGGAGTTGTACAACGACGCCATTAGAGGACTCGGATACCATGGTTCCGGAATAGTGATTGCAATTCTCGATACTGGCGTGGATAATGAGCACTTCTCACTTGATGACTTCTCTGATGACAATAACGACAATTCGAAAGAGCCGGACGACCTTGATGACCCCAAGTGGGTTGCTGGGTGCGACTCCACCGGAGTCGGGCAGTCGGGATGCTCCGAAGAAGACCCGGATGACGGGGACGGGCATGGGACGCACGTGGCTGGAATCGCACTTGGAACGGGTGATTCCTCCAGAGAGGTACAGGGTTACGCTCCCGGTTCCTTTCTCGTTGATGTCAAAGTAATGGAGGACTACGGAGGGGGGAATTCCCAGTCCATACTAGCAGGCCTACAATGGGTGATAAATAACAAAGATACAGATTGGGGGAACAACGAGTCGAGCAAGGGGATCCAGATCGTCTCGATGTCGTTCGGCAGAGCCAGTAACGGTGCGACGGACAACAACGAAGACGGGACCTCTGCCGAGGCGAATCTAGTCAATCAGGCTTCTGAAAGTGGATTGGTGTGCGTGGCCGCGATAGGAAATGATGGTGCCAATAATGTAAACTCCGTAGGTTCGGCAGACACGGCGATCACCGTAGGCTGGCTAGATGACAAGAATTCCATAGACAGGGAAGATGACCAGATTTCCTCAAGCTCGAACTATGGGCCAAGGCAGGATGACGATGATGGAGACTCCTATGACGAAATGAAACCGTGGGTTGTGGCACCAGGGTCGAACATTAACTCTGCGAGACACGCCGAGTCAACGGGAATCATTCCGGGTTCGGATGTGAACAGGGCCAAAGATGAGTATGTCCAGAAATCTGGTTCAAGCATGTCTACCCCGGCAGTAGCAGGCCTCATAGCGATAATGATGGAAATCGGCGAAACAAGAAATATGGACTTCATGAAAGCCGAAGATGGAAGCCGAAGCGAGGCAATAAGAGAGTACTTGATGGCAGGTTCGGAATTCCGAGACAGTTGGTCTACTGACGANACTTACCAGGGATATTCATGGAACGAAAAATACGGATTCGGAATAATTGATGGAAGTTTAGTTGCCAGTGAAATGTTTGGCACCGGAGGTGGTGGCGGTGGCGGTGGCGAAACAAACCAGAGTCTCGGCCCGGGAAGCCCGCAAGAAGGCCATTGGGTTGAGATTGAGAGTCCGGCNAGGCACTCATGGCTGGTGGAAGGGGAATCATACAATCTTCGTGGCCACATCGATGAAGATGGGGAGGACAACGGGACAATTGAAGAAGTACTGGTCCGGGTTAGAATGAGCTACCGAGAGGAGTACAACAAGCCAACAACATCGTCAATGCTAGTAGATTGGACGAATCCGATTGGGATTGTAAATTGGACAGTGCCGTTCGTCGTTCCCGAGTTGCCGGAAGATTACAGTGAAGTGATGATTTACGGCGAGGTGGCGGCCAGAAATGACATTGGAAGATGGAGCAACACTACAGAGTACTCCTTCCCAGTTGGCAGGGTTAACGTCACCTTAGAGTCCCCTAGCGGGCTAGATGAAGTGTCGGGGACCATACAAGTCAGAGGTCAGTTTCAATCAATCTATAATGCGACGATTCAATGGAGATTGGACAGCGAGGACTGGGAAGACGGTGCCTTCTACACTGATGGGACATGGGATGAATATGGGCTTGACCACCATTCGATGGACCACCCATACTGTGTACACATGTTCAGGGAGCAGGATGGCAGCAGTAGGTGCGTAGAGGGGGACTACGGATGGACGGATTGGAGTTTCAACTGGGACACTACTAGCGTGAAAGACGACGAGTACAGGCTTTCGATTAGGCTTGTCAGTGCAACTGGTGTTGTTACGGAACAGATACGGAGATTCGTATTGGTAGACAATGTGCCCCCGATGCCNGACCTACAGTTCGTCAGCAGTTCGATTTCTGTCCAGGAGTTCGGAATTCCCATGAAAGAGGCGTATGTGAACACATTCCTAGAAGTCAGGGCNACAATGCGCAACACGGGCGACAAGGCCGCGACCGATGTTGGAATAATCCTCGAGGAAAGCGGATCCAGAAAGGACGAGTACGTAATTTCAAACATCGACACTGGAGAATTCGTGGATATCGTACTTTATTGGAATCCAATCACAGAGGGAGACGCGCAAATACAGATTTCAATAGACCCCTACAACTCCATTCAAGAATTGGANGACTCAAACAACCTACTCTCTGGCACATTCCCCGTACTTCCTAGGCCTGAGGGGATAGATCTAGCAATTAGATCTGGTTCGATTGCCACTAATCCGGCAGTTCCTCGGCCCGGGGAGCAAGTTGTCATTGAGACGAGGGTGGACAATCTTGGTTCGACCAATGCAGGAAAGGTGGTCGGTACTCTAGAAGAAAAGACCGATAGAGGATGGGAACAAATTGGGAACTCAAGCACCGAATTTATCTTAGGAGGGTCTCACTCTACAATTTCATTCTTCTACGTCCCCAATGGGACAGGCCCGAGAGAAATAAGNATCAATGCAATAGCCCAAGATGATAGCGATATAGACTGGTCAAATAACGAGCTTGAGAAGACCATTCTCGTCGATACCTCTACNCTGACGGGACCTAGGGCAGCTGAGCTAAACCCTGGAGAGGAGCCAGTGAAAATAATCAGTATCGACAAGGAAGAAGGAGACATATTGATCAGCGAGAAAGAGGGGGTTTTGTACCTCTACCGGCTCACTCCCGCAAAATCCCTAGTCCAATGCACGAACATTATGGAAGATCGTTGGTCTGGAGATCTTGCCGTATACAGTACAAAGGATAGTTTTGCCCATCTGGTTTGGACAAGGAGGTATTTGGATTCGAATGGTTTCTTGATGCAGACAGTTAGCTACTCAACTATCGATCCAACATGCAGAATGGCGCCAATTCAGGACCTTCTCAGTGGAATGCCCCTTTCGGACGGAAAATTCTGGGGAGTNGACATAGATGTCAAGGAAACCGAGATAGTTGTAGCAGGATACCACAGGGATCTTTTCTCTGGAGGGACATTGGACGATGTGACTAATATTTTCACCATATACGCCGATGCCCCAGTTTCTTCTTCTGATTGGACTCTAAATCCGAGCATAATTTCTGATATTGACGTTCCCCCCTCTCTATCAGATCCCCTAGCGATTGAGTTCGGTGATGAGCAGGGCCACATACTCTACCAGACAGTGCGAAACGACACCACAGGGATTGATAGGCTAGGACTTTGGTATGCCCACGGAGAAATCTCAGATCCTACATGGAGCTACAAGAAGGCGATTGGTGACGAAGCNTCATTCCCCCAAATGAAAGTAATTGTGGAAGAGGACGAAGAGGACCGGATTGTNGCGATTTGGAGGGAAGGAGAGTCCCAAGTCTCGGAGCTAGTCTCCATAGTGGCCGATTCAAAATTCAAAGCAAATGAAGGAATGGAGACCAGGATTTCTGCCAGGGGCATGACAGGGTCAGAAATTGTCGAGACCGCAAATGGGCTGCAGATAATCTTCGACAGGGTCGGGCCATATGGGCCCCAAGTGGAATTTGGCAAAATTAGTCATGAGGAAAATTGGATTGGTCTTTCGAATGTAATCGTAACTTCCGGGAGGTTCGGAATGGCGGATAGATCCCCTGAACTCGGAGAGAGCATGGTGGTTGTTTCGACTTCTAGTGGTTGGCAGATTAGGTCATTAATTGATGATGAAAGCGACATAAGAAATACGGATTTCGTCGATAANATCAGAACATCTCTAGGACTTGATCAAGAGAGTTTCGAGATACTAGTCATCGGGGTAGCCTTCGCGGTTCTAATTCTGGGAATGGTTACTCTTGTCTCCTTATCNGCCCAAGGAATTAGATGGATTGGAAGAAGGAGGGCGATGGACAACGAAACTGAAGTCCTAATGGAGGACGATGTTGTTGATTTGGTTGAAGATTCCAGCATACCTGTGGATTCCCATGTGGTTGAATTGGTCGATTCGGTAGAAGAAGACGTCTCGGGGACCTCTGCCAGAAAGGGTAGAAGGAAGAAAAGAGCGGCGTCAGTAAGTACAGAGGTCCCTGATGCCGAAATTGTTCTGGAAGAGGCTTCGGAGATTCCTGAACCGGAAATTCCTCACGATTTCAATCCAGCAATCGGCCC
Source organism: Methanobacteriota archaeon (assembly GCA_002725315.1). Taxonomy (GTDB): domain Archaea; phylum Thermoplasmatota; class Poseidoniia; order Poseidoniales; family Thalassarchaeaceae; genus UBA36. The sequence goes on from PBOL01000005.1 coordinate 13,170, forward strand.
AGGGGGGTCGGTAATTTGTGCGAATTGCGGGGGAAGGTTTGCCATGGGCGGAGGAGTTGCAGCGGCTAAATGTCCGATTTGCGGTGAAAAGGTAAAACTCTGAGGATTCAGATGGAGTCAGTGGTTCTCGCCTCAAGTTCACCTAGGCGTAGGGAGTGGCTTTCCTCAAGGCTATCTGTTATGGAAATCGGGCTGAAATTCTACTCCATAGCTGAGGCGGAGCCGGGNCCAATTTATGGGATGGAAGTGGGCAGGCAAACAGAAGAGATATGCCTCCAAAAGGCAAAGAACGCCATATTGGAGCATGGTTTAACAAATCTCGAGGATCGAACAATTGTTGTTGCGGACACTCTGATCGAGGATCCAGATGACGAGATGTTGCCCATGGGCAAGCCCATTGGCCCGATTGAAGCGGCTGCGATGCTAATGCGGCTTTCAGGCAGTAGACATAGGGTGTGGTCATCTACAGCAATAGCCCGNCCTAAAGAAGGGATTTTGGGTAAGAAAATGCAGAATGGCATGAAAACAATAGAAGGGTGGGGAGTAGGAATCTGGACCGATTACTCCATCGTAGAGTTCGCGGACATAGGGGAGGCTGGGGTGGCCCGACTTGTNAAAGGCGGTTCGTGGATAGGCAAGGCAGGAGGATATGATTTGGCCGGAGAAGCATCGGAATTCCTAACCCTAGTAGAAGGCGAGGAAGTGACAGTCCTGGGATTCTCCCCAAAAGCAATACATTGTTTGGTCGNGATGTTTGGTTAGACGAATGTCACTCCGCCATGCTCGAGAACGAACTCTCTCTGAATCTCGTCAAACCAATCTAGCATAGACGAAGAAAATCTGATTGAAGAAATCTCGGACTCTGCAAGAAGGTCGTCTTGAATTCCCTTCAGAGTCCCTGGTGCTGCTCCGCAAGATACGCATGCGCCATCGAGATCCAATATCAGGGAGATGGACTTGCGTCCATTTTTCGACTCTTCGACTACACCACTGGTAACTACTAGCGCACCGCCATGACCTTCCAGAGCAGCCCTTACCACTCCCAATCTGGACATCAGAGCTGGAACAAGGTCACTGTCTCCTTTCTCGAAAAGTTCGACAACGGAAAGGGACTGCAACCTATTTTCTTCCGAGGGATTTATACTCTCTGAAATGACCCTATTTGACTCCCTCTCCATCAATTCCTGAATCTGTTCCCTGTACATTTCTTCGAGTTCTTTGGAGGTTCCCCTAGCAGTACTTTCGTCGCCACTCATGATTTCGCGAGATGTTCGTGGGATTTAGGGTGAACGGGGGGNNAAGAGAGATTCAAAAGCCTGTCAATTTCCCCNGANANGATAACGTGCCCGGGAAAGGACCATTGCTAGAGATTAAGTCACTGTTTGCTGGAATAGACGGCAACCAAATTCTCAAAGGAATTGACCTAGAAATCGGACCGGGTGAAATTCATGCAATTATGGGAAGGAATGGCAGTGGAAAGACTACTACTGCAAATGTGATTATGGGGCATCCAGAGTTCGAAGTGGATAGCGGAGAGGTCCTTCTTGAAGGGGAGGATCTACTGGATTTGGAGTCTTGGGAGAGGGCCAGAGCCGGTGTTTTCCTTTCATTCCAGTATCCGCAGGCTGTGCCAGGCCTCCAAGTAGGAAATTTCCTCCGAAAGTCGGTCTCCAGCATTAGAGGAGAGAGTGCTGCAAAGGGTGCTGATTTCAGGGAGGCCCTGAGTGCCGCNATGGAATCCTTGGATGTTCCAAGGAGTTTCCTCGCCAGATACGTTAATGATGGATTTAGCGGAGGGGAGAAGAAGAGATTTGAGATTCTACAATTAATGCTACTTAAGCCAAAATTGGCAGTTCTCGACGAGACGGACAGTGGACTAGACATTGACGGAATTAGGACTGTTTCCCAGGGGATAAACGCCGCAATCAGGGGAACAGATTCCGGAGCGCTAATCATCACTCACTATTCAAGAATACTTGAACACGTCAATCCAGACAAGGTGCATGTCCTAATGGATGGGGAAATTGTTTCTACAGGTGGACCAGAACTTGCAACAAAACTTGAAGAGCAAGGCTATGAATGGCTTAAACAGGAGTAGTGCAAATGGCCGAGAACAAAGAAGCTAGAGAAGCCGTAGGGGACTACAAAGCAGGATGGCACGATCCTGAGAACTCGACCATTAGGTTCGATTTCGGACTTTCAGAGGAAGTAGTGAGGGAGATTTCATCTCTAAAAAACGAGCCAGAATGGATGACTGAAATCAGAGTAAAGGCGTTCCACCACTTCATGGATAGGCCCATGCNTACTTGGGGAAATACCCCGATGCTTGAGGAGATAGACTTCGATGGGATTTGCTATTACCTTCGTTCGTCAGATGCAACTGAGAAGAATTGGGATGACGTGCCNGAGGACATCAGGAACACGTTCGACAGGCTTGGAATCCCCGAAGCAGAGCANAAGTGGCTCTCAGGAGTAACGGCACAGTACGAATCTGAGGCCGTCTATCACAGCATTAGAGAGGATTTGGAAGAACAGGGGGTGATTTTCCTAGATATGGATAGCGGATTGAGAGAGTATCCCGAGATTGTAAAGAAGTGGTTCTGCTCTGTTGTGCCGCTGACGGACAACAAATTCTCTGCCCTTAACACTGCTGTATGGTCAGGAGGATCATTCATTTATGTCCCAAAGGGAGTTTCCGTTGAAATGCCGGTTCAGGCATACTTCAGGATTAACGCAAAGAACATGGGGCAGTTTGAAAGAACGCTAATCATTGCAGATGAGGGTAGCAGCATACACTATGTCGAAGGGTGCACTGCNCCGACATACTCAACTGATTCATTGCATTCGGCAGTTGTTGAATTGATTGCTTTACCTGGAGCCCACATCAGATACTCGACGGTTCAGAATTGGAGTGCCAATGTATACAACCTAGTAACAAAGAGAGGTATCGCTCACGAGAATGCTACAATAGAATGGGTAGATGGCAATATCGGAAGCAAATTAACCATGAAATATCCGGCTGTTATTCTCAAAGGGGAAGGGAGCCATGCAGAAGTCATCTCGGTAGCATATTCTGGAGAAGGTCAGCACCAAGATGCTGGAGCGAAGATTCACCATTTAGCTTCAAACACGACTAGCAAGATTCTTTCAAAAAGTATCAGCAAAAATGGGGGAAGAGGTTCATACAGAGGGATGGTGACGGTTTCGCCTAAGGCAGAAAACTGCAAACTAAATGTGGTCTGCGATGCCTTGATTCTTGATGGAGAGAGCAGATCGGACACATATCCTACCATGGAAGTAGCCAATCCCACCGCTAGATGCGAGCATGAGGCAAGCGTGTCCAAAGTGAGTGACGAGCAATTGTTCTACTTGATGAGCCGCGGACATTCGGAAGAGGAGGCGCTGGCAATGATCGTGAACGGCTTTTTCGANCCATTCACTAGGGAGTTGCCGATGGAATATGCAGTAGAGCTGAATCAACTAATGGCCTTGGAAATGGAAGGAAGCATCGGATAGGTGGGATATTGGACGCTGCTTCCGAATATAGAGCCCAAGGAGAGCCAGATAAATCTAGCCATCTTTGGAAATATACGCCTTGGAGAAAGGTTCATCCCACGGGCAAAATAGACGAGATTCCTGAGTTTGGAGANCCGGCCCTGAAGCTTACTACTATTGATTCCGAAGATACTCCGGAAGGTGTCAGGCTTAGTAGAGAAGAGGGTTTTACTACCATAAATCAGCAGGATGACTTGCTCACTAGCAATTTCCTTATTGCCGCCTCTTCGGGTACCAGTTACACCCTGGAGGTTGATTCGGGATTTACATCGGATAATCCGGTAATGTTGGAGATAGATGTCGGAAACACGCCTACTGTGCTTCACCTGCATCTTGAATTAGGGAGTCGGTCGAACATAGAACTGGTCACCAAGATCGTCGGAAGCAGTGATTGGTTTGGATTGATGAGGACAGGACAAATTGGTAGTGCCTCAATAGTAAATGACGTGGTGATTAATCTCGTTGACAGTGGAACAGTATTGCGTTCGGATTCAATAATTATTGGGAGGGATGCACAAGTAAGGGCTGGGACAATATCTTCTGGCTCTGAAAGGACAAAGGCTGATTTGCGATTCCAAATGGGTGAAAGGGGNGGTAACCTGAGGGTCCTAGGTTCTGTTATGTCAGCAGAAAAAATGCACTTGGACCACCATATCGAGATACATCATGCAGCACCGGAGACATTCAGCAGATTGTCATGGCATTCTGCATGTGGNGGAGAGAGCAGGACAGTNGGAACTGGGATGCTCAGAGTTGCAGAAGGATCCCAAGGAGCAGATGCGGGTCAGATTTTCCACAATCTCTTGTTGTCCCCCAAGGCCGAGGCTGANTCCATTCCAGAGCTTGAGGTAATGGAAAACGAGGTTGTCGGATGCGGTCACGGGACTGCAAACGGTCCGATAGATGAGCAGCAATTATTCTACCTTGAATCCAGGGGTTATGATTCCGCAGATGCAAAGAGGGCACTGATCGCGGCATTCCTAAACTCGACATTATCTGAAATGGGAACCGAGAAGTTGCACCATTGGCTTGTNGACATGCTTAGCCAAGAGCTTGAGGGTTTGTACGAGCAAACGTAGGCAACAGATTTGTGCCACCTGTTCATCGGGCCATCATGGACGTGGATCATTGCAACGATATTGCCTGCTTATGCGGGTTCAGAGGAAAGGCAGTNCCAGTACGACAGCACATGGAGTGCCCTGAATGCAGAGCTGTCNTTGAGGCATGTTGCGAAGGCATCCCCCTGTACTCTGATGAGTGAGAGAGTGCTATAACTGAGTTTGAATTGGGCCTAATCGTGGGCATGTCTTCGTTGCAGAAGAATGGTCTGACCAACCGCTTTAGGGAGCTAAAAGTTACTAGGATCATGGGAGGCATTACTGCTTCCTACCTGATTTTGTGTTTCTTGGCCCCAGCTGCTCTCCCTACTGACTCAGTTCCTGAGCTATCGGGAAGGGCAAATGCCATTGATTATGCCTTTGCAGATAGTTGGGGAAACAAGGATCACGGAGAAAACGCAGAGGTCGGGCACGACCAGTCTATGCATGGTGGTTCATTTTCTTGGATGGAGTTGAATCCAGTTTTTGCGTTCACATATGGCTTTGGGGACCTCAATTGCCATCAGAAATACNACAGATCTTGGGAAATAAATGGAAATCAGCTTCCTGTTTGTGTTAGGGACATAGGTATTTTCCTGGGCTTTACAATAGGGTGCTTACTATTCGGAGTTAGGGGATACAATAGNTGGACGGTTAGGGATACCTTCCTATCTGTAATCCCAGACAAGTATACTGGACCCCTCTACCATAGCGACAAGCGCCTAATTGCCGTATTCGCGATATTGGGCATCGGCCTGTTCCCAATGGGAGTAGATGGTTTCACCCAACTTCTAACTTCTTACGAATCAAATAACACCATGNGGCTCCTCACNGGAACAATTGCTGGATTTGTGGGGGGATGGTGGTTCTGCGCGGCATTCTCTGCGAGGCCAAACCTATTCGAGGGTCCGGGAGAAGTTGCCCTTCCTGCGGGATCCAAGTTGGTCACAAAGTAGATTTTACTTTCCTTGCCACCATTTGACCAAGGANTCTGGGTCTTCAGGGACCCCTATTCTGGCATTGCCACTCCCTAGTATGGATAGTCTAGCCATGGTCTCGTGGATTGCTGATTCGTATTTTCCAGACTTGACCAATTGGCCCATGCAAAATCTCAAGTGAGAGCCAGGATTAGCATTCTGCCATCTCCGAATCTCTTTTCTGAGCGGCCAAATGGCTAGGACGAGCCTCCCAAACGGAAATTTTTCCTCCCTCAATTGCGAGCGTGGAGCATCCCTTCCAATCAATGACTTATGCTGAGAAATCCATCCAGAATGGTCTTTCAGAAATTTGACTATTCTCTGAGTATGACGCTCCGAGACACATCGAACAGGACCCATAGCTGACCTAAGCTCTGAGATGTCCGCTGCGTTAACAAGAGCCAAAGTTCCACAAATTGATGACATTGAGTGATTTAGTATGTTTTTTGGCATTGTAGCCTGATGCTCTTCCGAGGCGGAAGATAATACCACCTCATGAGCAGCCTGAGCCGTCTTGAGAACCTTCCAGGGAGGGTTGCCATCTAGCCATTCCGTCTTTCTCTTGGCAGGTTCAATTCCCAAACCCGATAGTTTGCTCTGACCTCGAGATAATCTAACTAAAGACCTGATTTGGAATTGGTCAACTTTTTCCTTTCCAACGTTAATGGGAGAAGGCTTGCTATGTAGGAAGGACCTGATTCCTTCTCGGATGGAATTTCTAAGCTGTTTCTCTGAACCCTCATTAGTGATGGGACCCAATATTGCCCCCATATCGAAGGGAGTCGGCATCTCAACCTCGCCAGACAAGAGGCGCGAGTATCCTGCCCTGATTCTCTTCTGGAGGTCTGTCGTCTCAAAATACTCAGACTTGTTCGAAACCCCTCTTAACGTCTCACTGCTGATTCTTTTCATGGCCACATTGGGATCGCAGTCAATCCAAATACACAAATCAGGAATCAGGGCTGCTGAATTCATATGCGCTACTCTGTCAACGCCAATCCCCCCCACTATTCCTTGGTAGACCAGGGATGAGTGAATATTCCTCTCACTGACCACTGCATTCCCCTCCAATAGCCGAGGAAGTATCCAGCCATGGGAATGATCCAGTCTGTCCGCAGCAAAGAGCCCTGCTTCTTGCTCAGGAGTCATCGTCTTCTTTCTCACGGAGTCTATTGCGAGGCGTCCCAATGCATGTTCTCTTCTTGGCTCACCGGTTATTTCGACAGAAGAAAAAGAGAACTCCTTATTCAGAACCTCAGAGACGATTTTTGTGGCGAGGCCCTTTCCGCTTCCATCCCCGCCCTCTACAGAGAACAAATACATGCAATGACCCAGTAATTCTAATTCTGGCCTCCGGAAAACTGTTCTCTGGTAAGGGTCACCAAACCCATGCCAATTAGTATCAATAGTGGTCCAATAAATATCATTCCCCTGCTACAAAGTCCTAGGAATGCAAACCACCATGACCTCCTGTAGCTATTACCCCTATATGCCTCAATGCCCCCATAACATCCAGCAAGTCCCAGGATGATTGTAAGAACTGCTATTGTGGTTGCAAGTGAAACGGAGTCTCCCAGATGACTTTCCCCCATCATGTCAATTGTTTGTTCGCCATTGCCGGGAGTGAGGGTGATGGCAATCTGTGCATTGTCGCCAGGAACCAAGTAGATCTTAGTGGTATTATTTCCAGGGTGAGTAACCGACAGTATTGCAGGCTCTCTTAGGACTTCGGGGATTGTGAATCTGCCATCGGAATCTGTGAATGTCTCCCTTCCCGTTGTAGTTCCGTCCGATCCCAAAAGTCGGACCTTGACCCCTTCTACTGGGTCTCCTCCGGTGTTGTTGTCAGTCAGTGCAGAGTTTACGATTCCAGAAACATCCGCGTACCTTGCTGTTGAGTCAAGATTACCGGAGACGACTTCGCCCGGGTCTGCAGAAATCAGCATTATTCCAAGCTGCACGCCCAAAATACTGCCAATTATGATTAGGATAGCTCCAGCGACCCTAGTTGAGTCCTCTCCAGAAAGATCCTCGAAGAAGTATTCGAGGTCGATACCCGTTGAGTCCCCGTCATCCGTCACCATTGTTATCACCCGATGGGGGGTCCTTGAAGTTGGGCATCTTTTGTTGAATAAACACGAATAGGAAGAAAGTTGCCACGATGGCGGAAGTACTGGTGATTCCCAAATCGCCCAATATATCCCGATTGTCTTTCTGCCCGTCTTCTAAGATAGTGTCGAAGCTAACCAAATACATCTCTGTCCAGTTCTTTCCAGTGATCCAGTACCCCTCTCTCGAGGAATCGAATGCAATACCGTTGAGTACTTCATTTGCAGTATTTCCTTGATTTTCCGATAGGAACTCCGCCGAAGCGAAAAAATCGGCTTTACCAGTAGTAGAGTCTATCGATATGATGACATCTTGTAGCCATACATTTGCAATAATTTGATCTTCTACGCACTCGAGTTCGTTTAGTCTCGTTACTGGTTTTCCGTCCCAGGTTACAGAAATACTGTGAGAGAACTCAAAAGAAATTGGATCACGAAAAGACAACTCTGATGTTCCATTTGACATTACTAGGAAATCTCCATTGAAACATATCCCCCAACCCTCGCCCTCGTATCTGAATTCTCCTTCAAAGGAAAGATCGTACGCATCGAAGACTAATGCGGTTTGATTGCGCCAAGTTAGCATTATTACTGAGTCATTGAAAATTGTGATTCCTTCGCCGAAGAAATTTTCGTCAATGGATATATTTCTGATTACTCTTCCGTCCGATAGATCAATCTGTCTTAATCCCGAATGCCCGTATAGTCCGGTACTCTCGAACAAAGTTCCATTGAATATTTCCAAGCCTTGGGTGAATGCGGTCGGATCATGTTCTACCGTCTCAATTACTGAAATCGCCCTTTCCTCGGCGGAATCTGGCGAATCGTTAGCCCCAAGTGATGTTACTGAGGCTGAAAGTATCAGAATTGCAGCACCGACTAGGAGGCCCGGTCTGCTTCGCATGTACGAACGATGCTCCATCGATGTTAAAATACGTATTCGGACGGATTGGAATAGGCCTCTAACGGAGTGTTTGTCATGAATGTGAATACTGGAAATGAGCGAACACTGCAGGTTTTGATGTTGGGCCTGATATTGGCTATTGGGTCACTGGCCCCATTAGCTAGTTCCGAACAAAGCGATGTTTGGATTTCGGAACATAGCGATTCTAATGGGATATCCACCTTCCTACCTCAAGAAGATGGCAGAGAATATCTTCTAGGTGAGGGGGAGATTTCCCTTTTCTCCGCCTCTTCTTATCTGAAGAGTGAATGGGCCCAGGAAGGTTACCCAGGTCTGATTCTACCATTTGAGCAGGGAGGCCTAAGTTCTAGAAATTTCCAAAGGAGCTGCGAAAGTGCTTGGAATGTAGGTGATTCGGACAACATTTCGACTACCGAGGGAGTTATTTCTGCTACAGTAGAGAGGGTTTCAGCGAATGCGGCGGTTTTTGTTGAAGATGGGCAAGTCGTTTCTTCTACTGCACTAAATGACATCACATCGACCTGGGAGTCGATAATTTTTCCAACGAATACAAATTACTTCGGAGATTCTCCTGATGTGGACAACAATTGCCAGATAGAAGTGGTGATTTACTCAATTGATGGCATAGGAGGAACTGGCGGGTACTTCCAACCGGGACTTTCTTCAATTAGGGAGTCCATTTTTGTCGATATAGATGACCTGGGCAGCAGGAATCAAATCCTAGCTCATGAGTTCAGCCTGCTGATACACAATGCATGGGATCCTTTCGAATATCTGTGGATAGTCGAAGGAGCTGCAGAGATGGCAGAATTCGTTTGCTTTGGTGCTAGTGATGGGCTCGAAGCCGATGCAAACTCGTGGGCGGAAAACACGAGCAAAGGGCTTAGGTGGTGGAACGAAAGGTCCGAGGACAGGGGGGCTGGATTCCTCTTCCTGATGTATCTGGCAGACAAATTAGGAGGTGCAGCTTCAATCAGAGACCTGGTTTCGGACTCCTCGATTGGTGGGTCCGGGATAGAGAACTTAGCGAGGAATCCCGGCTCTGGTTCAACCCCAGTGGGTACTACCATGAGTCAAATATTCGCAAACTTCAGTGTTGCAATGACTTTGGACAGCCCACAGGGAGCGTTTGGCTTCTCCGATATAGATCTGGAAGATGGATGTGGTTCTGGAGGATTCTGCAAGGCACCTAATAGGGAGTCAAATGGGGAGTGGTCAGAAGTATGGCAATCACAAGGACATAGTTTGGAAGGATGGGGGGTCGGTTCATTCAGATTTACTCAGGGAAATGGCGACCCACTGAGCCTTATGGTTCAGCCCGATAGATTCGGATTCGAAGGGGCAATATTGGTGAGGGAGGCTTCATCCGGAACATGGTCAATGAGCGATCTCAGAACTGACTCTGCGACTGGAATTGGGACTGGTTTGGTTCACGGTTTCGGTAATTCCACCTCCGAGGTGTGGTTATTGGTTTGGTACAACTCAGTCGTGGATGATTGTGACTTTGATTTTGCAAATTGTGGAGTTCTCCCAGGGGGTTCTTACCCTTCCGGATCATTCACTGTAAACGCAGACGTGGTTAGTGAACCAGCCGAGGTCTCGATAGACTCGATCGATGAATTCGACAGGGATGAAGACGGCCTAGACGATAGCCTGGAGATTTCGATCAGCGTTTCCTCAAGCGCCTATTTTGAGACTATCGAGGTTGGAATAGAAGCATTGTCAAACAACACAGTTGTAGATTCTTCTACATTCAGCGTTTTTGCCAGCGAAGGAGAGCCAGCGACTAGGTCGCTATGGTTCACTCCTGAGTCATCTGGAGAAGTCTCTTTCGTTGTTAGGATTGACGATATAACGGGAGAAGAGCAGGATGTGGCCCTTTCCCTTCCGATGTACGTCTCAAACATGAAGCCGTTCGCATCCGGTTCAATTTCAACAAATTTGACCGAGACGTGGTTGCCAACTTACATTTTTGGAGGTGGTTTTGATCCATGGGGATTTGGGTTATCCAATGGTAGCTTCAACCAAAATGGCACGCCTGCATCATACATCTGGGATCTCGGAGACGGGAACATCTCCAGCCTGAAGAATCCCATTCACTCATTCATCGAAGAAGGGGAGTATGCAATTTCACTTACAGTATTGGACAACGGGGGATTCTTTTCTGATACTCTGACTTTGAACATCTCAGTGAATGACTCCTCATATCCTATGCCTGAAATCTCGATAGGGGGCGTACCGATCGGTGATGAATTGACCATTGAGACTAATCAGCGAGTTCAGTTCTCTTCATTTGGGACTACAGATAACGTACCTATCGAAAGGTTGTCGTTCATCTGGGATTATGGAGACGGGTCAGTTGATTCTGGCGTTGGACTTTACGAAGTAGGGCACGCGTGGTCTGACGGTAGTGCAAACGGCACGGTATACTCTATGGTGCTAAGAGCGAGCGATGGAGCTCATTCGTCTGAGAAAACTGTTCTTGTCAAGGTAATGAACCGGGTTCCTATAGAAAATCCCACTGAGGCCCTGCAGACTCATGCACTGGTTCCACTCATTATGCCCGACATATTTACTGACGAAGATGGGATCATTGTCGAGTATAGATGGAGTTTCGAAGAGGGAGTGAACATAGGGGGAGGTACACTTTCTGTAACATCGGACTTCTCGGAGACCAAGTCATTCGTCTCAAATCCGATTGTTGGGTGGAGTGAGCCGGGACTAAAGAACGTGACACTGGAAGTCACGGATGATGATGGGAACTCCTCAGTAGCATATTTGCAAGTGGAAGTTCTAAACCAGAGGCCAGTAGCAATTTTCGATAGGCCCGATGATGGAAATGTCGGGACTGCATACATATTCAACAGCTCCTCATTCGACCCAGATGGAGACTCTTCTGCCCTATTGCATGTCTGGACAATATCGGACATGGATAATTCGATTGAGAATACATCATCCGTGAGTAGAACCTTCTCGGAGCCGGGGCTCTACAGTGTAAGCCTAGTTGTGTTGGATGAAAGAGGGCTCTCGTCGGCACCAAAGATATACTTGTTCAGTATAGAAAACCCTCTACCTGTCCCCGTTATTGGCTTCAGTTGCCCGAGTGTCGGAGGAGAAATATTGGATGAAATACCAGGTGAAAATGAGCCAGTTGTTTGGCAGGTTCCGCACATATTGTCGGGAGGGGGTTTTGTTGCCCCGGGAGATATGATTAGATTCGATGGTAGCAGCAGTTTCGATGGGGATCCAAGGTTCATAGGCAAGTCTTCCACAGAGGAAAACAGTCCCGAATGGAGTGGCATTGTTTCGTGGATTTGGGACTTTGGTGACGCCAGCCCTCCTGCCACTGGACCGGTGGTTTGGCACAATTACGAAAGATCTGGAGAGTATGTGGTCAGGCTAACCGTGATAGACGGATATGCTGAAGGAGAGTCGAATACAACTGAGATGTTAGTTATTGTATCTCAGGCCCCGAAGATTGAGACCCAGGACCCCCTATCCAGCGAGTATGTGATTGAGGGTGAAAAAGTTGTCTTGCAGGGAAATGCTAGTGATTTGGACGAAAGTTTACTGGAGTCTGCGTGGCTCGATCAAGATGCCCTTTTCGACAGCGATGGTGATGGTGATGCAACTAACGACAGGGACCTGCCACTTACAGGGGATCTCGAATTCAAATGGGATCTAAATGTATTCCTAGATTCGGACTGTCTCACTATAGAAGGGTGCAATGGAGATTCCAGAGATGACTGGATCGGTGAGAACCACACCTGGGGCAGCCCCGGAGAAATCAGAATTTCCCTTACCGTATGCGATGGGGTTGGGGTATGCTCGTCCAAGGACTACGTTGTTACTGTCCTTTCAGTACAGGATACTGCCCCTCCAAAGACCCTGTCTGACCTAACCCTGGACGATATAGTCCCTGGAAAGGAAAGCGCTGGATTGCTCGCTTTGATAGCAATTGTAGCGATCCTTGGATGGCTCGTCATGAGGGAAAGGGATGACGAAGAGCTCGATGCTATGGACCTAGCAGAAAACTACGACGTTGACGAGGTCAAGGCTGAAGATGGGTTGCCTGGGATGGATCAGCACTCTCCGCCGCCACAACCAAAATATCTCACCACCGACGAGCGGACGAATAACGAGTCGGGCTACGTGCGACCAATTAGAACGAGGCGGAGATAGTGGGAGAGGGTTTAGTTGGCAGGTTTGCCCACTCTGGTGCATCGCTCATTCTTCTTTTTTCGATTTTCTCTATGACGATGATGTCAATAACTGCTAGTTCTGCATCTAGCTCCTGTGATGTGTCCCCCAGTAGCGATTGGCCCAGTGAGATGGTGCCGGGAGACTTCTTCGATATCGAAACGCTGGATGGTGGTTCGGCAGCATTACCACGCACGCTTGGGGAAAACAGTAGATTGATGGCCTTAGACAGGGGCCTAAGTACCGAGTGGTCCGATGGTTCGTGGTCCGGATTCCCAGGGATAGAGGTAAGCAACTCAAGTGCCACAATTATCACCATGTCTCTTGTTCCTGGTTACAAGTACACTTTCTGTATTGACTTTAGTGAGAGGGGGGATGTCTATCTGCTGTCCGACTCCAACTTGGAGCAATACAGGTTCGACTATGAATGCCGAAACAATGACTTTTTTGATGAGATGATTCAGGGATTGTGCGACTTCGACAGTGTCCCAGTTGAGTGGAGGGACATGCTAGTATGGTTGCCTTTTCGTGATGCTCACGCATACGAGTCGGTAACTTACGAAGAGTTCTCTGTGTCAATCGACACGTCTGGCTCCTCGTGGTCCTTGGCAGGGATGACCGGGGGAGACAACTACCAAGAGTTCCACTTGATTCTAGATGGCTGGGACAATGGGAGGCCAAACGATGAGGGGGCATCGGGCGATATGAGCGTCGAGGTGCTGATAGACGTAGAGAGGAGGGTGACCCTCCCCAATTACACCGCATACCTTGTGATCGGTGCCCTCCCACTATCTTGCATCATCATCCCGATAGTGTTTCACTCGAAGTACCATTCAACGGCTTCAGAAGGCGAGGATTCCGGGGAGATGAGAGAGGTCCCCTTCCTGAAAGAAGGGTGACTAGGCATACTCCAGAAGGCCCCATGCCGTCTTCAGATCAGAGGCGTTTATCCTTCCCTCCTGTGCCAAATGCCAACCGGATTCCGTTGTTGAGTAAACCATGAACTGCCCCAGCAATGGAGCATGGATCCGAGACCAGTCCCCTCCGGGCCCGAGACCCATCAGTGTCGATTTTATTTCGGAGTCCCTCAGCTCCCAAGCGGCCTCGAAAATACGTAGTCCGTCAGTCCTATTTTTCGTATTATAGCACGCCTTTATTACGTCCCCCATTTCTTGGTTATCAGTAACTTCCTGCACAATTTCCGAAGGAGTGGGGGTTTTCTCCAAAGAGTGGATAGAGGCAATAATTCTGGTCCCTTCGCCTATTGAGGAGATTATCTCGTCTCTGATTTTCTTGGGCGTCCCTATCTCAACATCAACCCATTGAGGATTTAGTGAAACTGCTTGCATCAGAACTTCAGCCCTCTGATTTTCGTCCCCCGGGAAGAATCCCCCCTCACTTTCCGGACGACAGGTGAAAATTATCGGAGAATCCGTGGATTGAGATATTTCTGCCAAATCAGACTTGAAGTCCACCTCTCCGAAATCTAGGGAGTTTTGTATAATTTGGAAACCATCTCCCTCTATCTGGTTTTCTTGATTACTATCAATTGGAATGCGCTCCTCCCTTAGCCAAAGCTTGTCAATACGAACCTCGACCATATCCGCACCGAGTTCTTTGGCTTCTTGGGCATCACGAGAAATCTGTTCGGCGGTCTCGCCTCTTAAGGTAATACACACCAAAGGATGTTCCATTCGAAAACGCGACCCCAGTTGCCTGTTTAACCATGTCGCGGGAAGAAAATGGCTAGTTTTTGGATCGATGTCGATTTCCTGAAAAACGGCATATTGGAAGAGATTGCCCCATTAGGTTGAATAACCTCGTCATTATGACAAGAGTGATGAAATTTGAGGGTTCCCATAGGGAACCCTCAACGAGAGTGCAAAAATGCCAGATGAATACGATGCTGAGAGCATTCAGGTCCTTGAAGGGCTAGAAGCCGTGAGAAAAAGGCCGGGGATGTACCTAGGAGACCCCCACGATGGCTCGGCCCTTCATCACTGCATTTGGGAAGTTGTAGATAACGCGGTAGACGAGCATCTTGCTGGTCACAACCCAACCGTGGAGGTGAATCTCGAAAGTGACGGTTCGGTAACTGTGATTGATCATGGGAGGGGAATTCCCGTGGACAAGCATCCGGAGGAAGGAGTAAGTGCCGCTGAGGTCATTATGACTAAGCTCCATGCTGGAGGGAAGTTCGACAACGAAGCGTACAAAGTTGCTGGAGGGCTTCACGGAGTAGGAGTTAGTGCAGTAAACGCAGTCTCTGAAAGCCTCTCAATGACGATTTACAGGGGCGGGAAAGAGTGGTTCCAAGCATACTCGAAGGGAGAAAGAAAGTCAGCCCTCAAATCGGTAGGAAAATCAGAAAAAACGGGAACTGAAATCAACTTCAAGCCGGATATGTCAATCTTCAGTGACATTACTGAATTCGATTTCGAGCAAATAAACACCAGACTGCGAAGAACTGCATTCTTGAACGCTGGCCTGGAAATAATCCTCCGAGACAATAGAGGGGAAAGCCAAGTAGAAATTGAACACAAGTACGAAGGCGGCCTGAAAGAATACGTCCAGGCCATGAACAAGAACAAGGAAGTGATCCACGAAGCAGTCTTGCACATTCTTGGATCGAAGCTGGGCGACAAAGGAGAGGTGCATGTCGAGGTGGCGATGCAGTGGACCGATGCCTACTCGGAGTCGGTTCACTGTTTCACGAACATCATCCACAATTCTGACGGAGGCACTCACCTATCGGGACTGAAAAGCTCTTTGACTAGGACGATAAATTCCTATGCACAATCCAGGAAACTTCTGAAGAACGTAAGTAGCCTTTCGGGTGATGACATCAGAGAAGGCCTTTCTGCTGTGGTTTCTATCAAGCATCCTGATCCCTCGTTTAACGCACAGACAAAGTCAAAGCTAGTAACCAGCGAGGTTTCAGGAATTGTGGAACAGATCGTTAACGACAGGTTGGGCGAATATTTCGAAGAGAACCCAGCAGTAGCAAAGTTGATCGTTGAGAAGGCCGTACTAGCTAGCAAAGCAAGAGAGGCTGCAAGGAAGGCTAGAGATCTCACTAGAAGGAAGGGTGTTCTGGAAGGAGGGGGTCTGCCTGGCCAGTTGGCGGACTGTCAATCAAAGGACCCTTCCGAGTGTGAGATTTACATTGTTGAAGGAGAGAGCGCAGGTGGGTCCGCAAAGATGGGAAGGGACAGGAGAACTCAAGCAATTCTGCCCCTAAGAGGGAAGATTCTGAACGTGGAAAGGCAGCAGAGGAACCTGACAAAAGTCTTCTCTAATGAGCAAATTCAGAGGATGATTAGGGCTCTCGGGGCAGGAGTCGGGAATGAAGAAGAAGACGAAGGGGCCTTCGATCCTGAAAAGTTGAGATATGGGAAAATCATCATCATGACGGACGCGGACATCGACGGTGCGCACATCAGAACCCTAATTCTGACGTTTATGTGGAGATTCATGCGTCGGGCGATAATCAATGGAAATGTCTTCATTGCCGCACCTCCTCTTTTCTCGATTTCCAGGGGAAAGCATGTGGAATGGGTGCACAGTGAGAAGGATAGAGATTCAGTTGTTAAGAGATTGCAGAAAGAGTCCCCTTCTTCAAAAATCGACGTACAGAGGTACAAGGGACTTGGAGAAATGAATGCTGAGCAACTATGGGAGACTACCATGGACCCAGAGGGTCGAACGATGATGAAGGTAGAAATCAAGGATGCTGAAGAGGCTGATTCCCTATTCTCCGTACTAATGGGCGAGGATGTCCCAGACCGGCGTGATTTCATCGAGAAGAATGCGAAGAAGGTTACTGCACTGGATGTTTGAGGAAGAAATATGGCAGAAGATCTACTTCGAAGAGACATCTCCGATGAGATGAAGGAGAGTTACATCAACTACGCGATGAGCGTGATCATTGGCAGGGCATTACCAGACGCTAGAGACGGTCTGAAGCCTGTTCATAGGAGGATTCTGTGGGGGATGCACCAAGCTGGTCACACCCATGACAAGGGATACAGCAAATCTGCTAGGTCAGTGGGCGAGGTGATGGGGAAGTTCCACCCGCATGGGGACCAGGCCCTCTACGACACAATGGTCAGGATGGCTCAGGACTTCTCATTGAGGTACCCATTGATTGACGGGCAGGGTAACTTCGGTTCGATTGATGGAGCCCCTCCCGCCGCAATGAGATACACTGAGAGTCGACTAGACAGACTGTCTCGACACATGCTAGATGACATCAACAAAGACACCATCGATATGGAGCCAAACTTTGATGAGACAGAGAGGGAGCCCTCCGTACTTCCTTCCAGGCTGCCAAACCTGCTACTGAATGGAAGCGATGGCATAGCGGTCGGCATGGCCACCAAGATACCCCCTCACAACCTGAATGAGGTCGTTGCGGCCATCAAATTCCACATAGATAGGGTGATTGAGCAGGATCGGAAAATTGGCCTAGATAACCCGCCAAAGATCGATGCCCTGGAGTACATGGATTACCTGAAGGGGCCGGACTTTCCAACTGGAGCAACAATATACGGAATTGACGGAATAGTAGACATGTATAGGACTGGGAATGGGAGGTTTCACATTAGGTCTGAAGTTGAAGTTCTGGAGGACTCAAAGGGAAAGAGGCTGGTGGTCCATTCTATTCCTTACCAAGTAAAGAAAGCAACGATGTTGCAGGGAATAGCTGAGCTCGTTCAGAAGGAAGCCATAAAGGGAATCAGGGACATTAGAGACGAGTCCAGTAAGGAAGGAATACGGGTAGTAATTGAGATAAAGCAAAATGCAGATTCCCAAGCCGTACTAAACCAACTGTACCAGTCCAGCAGACTCCAGGAGTCTTACTCCTCAAACATGATGGGGATCCTGAAGGGAGAACCTGTCCAACTAGACCTTAGGACTATCCTGCACACTTACGTTAGGCATAGGGAGTCGGTAGTTGAGAGGAGGACCAAGCACGACTTGGAAAGGGCCCAAGCCAGGGCACATATCCTCCAGGGGCTGATCAAGGCCCAAGACAGAATGGGCGAAATTATCGAAGTCGGGAGGAACTCTGACTCGAGAGAACACTTCGAGAAGTTCCTCAGGGGAGAGGACAAATATCCAAAGATAAAGCGCTTTGATTTCTCAGATAAGCAAGCTAAGGCAATAGCAGAGAGGAGGCTTTACCAACTCACAAAATTGAATGTCCAGGAGGTCTCGGAAGAACTCAAGAAGCTTGAGCAAGCAATAGTCGAATACGAAGCAATTCTCTCTAGCAGAGTAAGAATCCTGGGAATCATCGGAGAAGAACTAGATGACCTAGTAGAAAGGCACGGTGACGAGCGAAGGACGGTCATAGACCCGACTCCCCTGTCAATGGACAGGGAAGACCTGGTTGCAGAGCAGGCCATAGTAATATCACTGACACAAGACAACTACATCCGTCACCTGCCAGTAGAGGCATTCCGGCTACAAAACCGCGGTGGCAAGGGCCTTAGAGGTGTTGCAACCAAGGAGGAAGATGCCCCCACAAAGATTGTCACGTGCTTCTCAAAGGATCGTCTTCTCATTTTCACAGACCAGGGGAGGGTGTACGGACTCAGGGCCTGGGAGACCCCTTCTGCTAGCCGATATGGGAGGGGTTCTCACATCAGAAATCTACTCGGAGGGATCAGAGAGGACGAGAAGGTCATTTCCATACTGCCACTCGAAAGAAGACTGATTGAAAATCCAGAAGGGAACTACCTAATATTCGCGACTTCCAAGGGCAGGATAAAGAAAAGTAGGCTTTCTGAATATGCCAAAATAAACAGAAATGGAAAATTCGCACTGAAGTTTGCCGAGGGAGCTGGAGACTCACTGGTTACAGTCAGGCCAGCAACTGACTCTGACCATGTTGTTTTGGTCTCTGCAAGAGGAAATGCATGCAGATTCAAACCATCGGAAGTGAAGACCAGAGAGTCGCCTGAAACTGGAGAAAAGATGACGACCTATGTCGTAAGGGTGCAGGGCAGGATCAGCCAAGGGGTCTCTGGGATGAAACTGGATGGGGATGATCGGGTAATTGGTATGATCGTAACTGATGATTTCGACACAAGCGTACTGACGATTTCCAGATTTGGAATGGCGAAGCGAAGTAGGCTTGGTTCGGGGGAAATGATACCACTTGTCAACGAAGACGGCACTAATGAATTGGATGAGGGCGGACAGAAGATATTCGAAAGAGACGGATACAGGAAGACGAATAGAGGCACCAAGGGTGTGCGCACAATGTCGCTAAGGGAAGATGATCACATTGTTAGCGTGCGTCAAATTCCGGACCTGGAAGACCAGTTATTCATGCTTACAGGTTCTGGAATGATGATCAGGATGGTTTCTGGTCAGACAAAGGAGACTTTGGGCAAGGTGACCAAAGGGACCCGGATCATGGAGCTGCGAAATTCGGAGAGGACCGGTTATGTTGACGAGGTCGTATTTGTCGCGAGACTGCCAGCAGAATTGGTTGACTCTGGAGAAATGCAAGAAGACGGTTCTGAGGAGGAATAGCAGAACCGCTCTTCTTAAGCCCGAATCTCTGGTCGAAGATTTACTGCGGCAGTCGCATAGCCTGGCCATTGCGCTGGATTGCTAATCCAGTGGTGTTTCACCTCGGGAGTTCGAATCTCCCCTGCCGCGCCAATATTCATGCGTAAAGGTGGGTCTGAGTCATCATGGCCGAGGCAGTCGGTATTCTCACCCAAATCCTAGCCTTGCCGATTGTCCTCACTGTATTCCTTTTGGCATGGATGCTGAAGAGGCACCTGAGTCTCAGGCCCTCCAACGATAGGTCATGGGTAAACGACAACGAGAGGATGGCAACAGCGGAATTCAACGGAGACGAGGTTACTGTGCGAAATGTAAGAGATTTCGATTGGAGGAGTACCAGGGACTATGACGAACGCTGGGTAGACATGAAAATCAGACTTGACCAAGTAGCAAGAATCTGGTTCGTTTTGGAGTACTTCGACCCCACTCGTAGACAAATGGCACACACAATTATGAGTTTCGAGATGGAAGATGGGACAAGGATTTCTTGCTCGATCGAAGTACGTAGGGAGAAAGGAGAAAGATACAATCCAATCAAAGGAATGTTCAGGCAATATGAGTTGATTTACGTCTGGGCGACCGAAAGGGACGCGATTGGTGTTAGGACTAGATGCAGGAAGAAATCCGTGACTCACCTGTTCGAGGCAGTAGTACTCGGCCCCGGGAATGAGAGGAGGATGCTCGAATCATATCTTAGGAGGACCAACAAGCTCAGCGAGTCTCCGGAATGGTACAATACCATCACGAATACCTGTACTACAAATATAGTCAGGCACGTGAATGAGGTATATCCTGGAAGAGTCCCCAGGGCCGTAGCCATACTTCTTCCCGGACTAAGTCCGAAGCTTCTCCAGAGGAACAACCTCGTCAAGATGACGGGCTCGATTGAAGAGACCATGGAACGAAGCATAATTGACGAGAGAGCTAAGTCATGGGATGGGGAGTCAGACTTTGGCGACTGGATCAGGAAATAGCCTGATAAGAGCATTCAACTGGAAAGTGGTTTTGGGGAAGTCGTGCTTGAAATCGGAACTCTAGAGGACCCGGACAAAGTCGCCTGGTCCTTACCTCCTTCCAAGAGCCATATGATTAGGTGGTTGGCACTCTCGTCCCAATGCCCGTCGAATACTGAGTTACATTTCGAAGGGAAACCCGGAAAAGATGTAGAAGATATGGCCAATTGCATGGAGTTTTTTGGGGCTGAAATTTCCAGAGAAAGTGGCAAATGGATAATTGGAGGGAATCCTAGTGGATCGGGTGACCCGATTGGGAACCTCTGGTGTGGAAATTCGGGCACTGCAGCGAGGGTTGTGACTGCAATGGCAGCGGCCATGGGCACTCCAACCTCAATCGATGGGGATGATTCCTTGAGGGGCAGGGATGGTTCTGCACTTTCCAATGCTCTGCGAAATATTGGTTGCAATATCTCCTCTGAAAGTCTTCCTTGCACTGTAGAGGGGGCGTTACATTCGGGTTCGGTGGAAATAGATCTTAGCGAATCTAGCCAAGCTTTGACGGCTTTTCTGTTGGCATCTCCAAGATTCCCTCATGGAATAGAGGCTAAGTTGCTTGGGAAACCGGTTAGCAGGGACTACAGTGAACTAACTGTCCAGATTTGCAAAACGTGCGGATGGTCCGGAAGCATTTCAGAAAGAGTTCCTCTGGAGCCATGGGAAGTTAATACCCCTGGCA
>PBOL01000016.1 GCA_002725315.1 Methanobacteriota archaeon
TTCTGAATTGGCGCCGAGAGAGGGATTTGAACCCCCGCGTCCAATGGACAGTGGATTTCGAATCCACCGCAATACCGGGCTATGCGATCTCGGCAGCGAGACGGCCACCTGCGAATCAGACATAAGGCTGACTCGGTTCCAATAGTCCGTGAGGATAGCTGTAGGGCACCAGGGTGAGTCCCATGTTGTAGAATCGGGGGAGCCAATTTCAATCAATGATTTGCTCACAAAGTTGGGAATCCACCCATCTACTGTCCTAGCAGTACACGACGGCACTATTGTCCCTCACACGACCATGATTAGCCAAGATGTCGAAATTGAGTTGGTAGTTGTCTCATCGGGCGGGTAAGCAGGTCACTGCTTGGCTCTCTTTCTAGCCGCCTTTCTCCTTCGGAGCTTCTTCTTTCTCCACTTCCAACGCTGCTTCCCTTGCTTCTTCCAAGCACGGGAACCTCTCTTCATTAGTGAATCAGCCCCCAATGGTACGAGGCCTTCCGACTTGCTTCGCGTATATGAGCGATTCGTGCGCCCAATTGTTTGGTGGTGGGCGATACAGGATTCGAACCCGTGTCACCGGCTTAGAAGGCCGACATGATATCCAGACTACACCAATCGCCCGACTCCCTCCGGAGGCCACACTTAGATGAACCCTCACTCGGACTCGAACCTGCTAGCGCACTTAGGGCAGCGAACCGGCCTCGTCACTCTCCGCCTTTCCCAGGCATGTCCGCACTTCCCGCAAATCCACTGCCCCTCCGGAAGATTCTCGAGAATCTTCTGCCTCAGGCCTTTGAGTACGGGAGAGTCACTTAATTTTGGGGCCGGGGCCACTATCTTGACAATTTCAGCATGCCGACCGTCATGGTCTAGAAGGCCCCCTGCATGCAGCAGCTCGTGAGCAATAGTGTGCCTGAATAGCGCCTGATCCCCGTTTAGTATGGGATTCAGACCTATTGTTATTGGCCCGGGCGGGACATCAAGCCTCCTCCTCCTGAATAGCTCATGGTGATCGCACTCGAACCTGGTCATGCCCAATCTCGCCTCTTCTTCTGGAAGCCATTCCAATGACAGCTCCTTCCCCAGGTAATTCCAAAACGGGGCCTCCCCGTCCTCTATCTCGGACTCTATTTCTTCCATCATGCCCTCAGGAATTTGTGGAAGCTCTCTTGGGACGTCATGCGATCCCTGCATGCCCCTCCCTCTGCCCCTACCTCCTTAAATGGACGCTGTGGGTCGCTTGTTCACTGGGCGTGTGGCGCAGCTTGGAAGCGCGCTTCCTTGGCATGGAAGAGGCCCCGAGTTCAAATCTCGGCACGTCCACCATCTCTCTTCTCGGGCCAGTTGACTACAATGCATTTTTTACACCAATTTGTGGCCTAAATGGCCAAAAACGGCCTTTTACGAGTTCATACTAAATAGTCCACTTATCCTCAGTGGACCTATGAAGTTGAAGGCGAATGCTATTCTTCTATGCACACTGATGATTGCATCAGCCCTAGCGGGATGCGCTGGGGATGATGTGGAAAGGACGCTGACACAGGCCGACTGCGATAATATCGGAGAAGGCTACCAGCTAGACAGCGACAACAATGCCTGCGTCCTGACCGTAACCGAGACCGTGACCGAGACCGTGACCGAGACCGTTACAGAAACGCTAGTTAGGGGCTGCACAGATTCAGCAGCAAACAACTACAACGCTGCAGCGGAACTAAACGATAACTCATGCGACTACGGAATGGCCCAAGCGGACATCATGGCCGCTTACGCTGCCGGTACCATGGACTTCGTAAACGCTTCTTACGAGCTAGAGAAGTCTAGAAAGTGCCGCGAGCAGGGTTCGAACAACCCTTGCGAGATCGTAGAGATGTCCATCGGAGACGCCTCAACAATCGACCCAGGCGACGCATACGACTCCGCATCTGGAGACGTTATCGAGCAGGTCTACGATACCCTGTACAGGTATGCAGGTGACGGAAGCGGAAACGCGATAATCGAGCCAAGGCTTGCCACTGGGTACTCAGTCAGCTCTGATGGTCTGACCTACACCTTCGACCTGAGGGACGATGTGTACTTCAGCAACGGCGACCACATGACCGCCAGCGACGTCGTATACTCCTGGTGCCGGGTTATCGGATACGCAGGCCCTGCGAGCCACGTCAACTGGATTCTGGATCAGTCCTTCGACTGTAACGACGCAGATGGCAACCACCACGACATGGGAGGCGAAAGCTTCACCGTGAACAGTGACACGTCATTCAGCGTAACCCTGTTCGCACCATCTTCTGCGTTCATATCGACGATCGCCTACACTGTGGGTGCTGTGATTAACGCAGACCTCTGTGAGGCCAACAGGATTGTAGAGACTGATGCCAATGGCACAGTCACTTCCGACGACTTCTGTCACGGATGGTTGGACGAGGGCCCCTTCGGTGCTGGAACCAACGCATACATCGTACAGTCATGGGTTAGGGAGGACAGGATCGTCCTTACTCCCAACTGGATGTACTGGGAGTCCGGTGACTACAACATCAACAGGCACACCATGACCATCGTAACCGAGGCGTCAACCAGGCTTCTTGCCTTCACTGACGGTGAGGTCGACTTCGGCAGCATCAACATCGAGGACCTGACGAACTTCTGCTACATCGACGAGAACGGAAACGGGGCACTTGACGCCGGAGAGGACGACGCACTTGACGACAAGCCAAATGTGGCTAGCAAGGACGGCTACATCTGCACGTACAGGGAGACTTTCACAACGACCCTGTCCGCATTCAACCTGAACCCGAAGGTTCTGGACGCTGGAGAGGACAACACCAACACGGATGCAAACTCGTCTCTGGTCCTAAACCATGACTGCGACGGCGACGGCGTGAACGACTGCAACGTAATGGCAACGGCAGCCCTGAGGGAGGCAATCTCCTACGCGTTCGATTANGATACGCACCGCAGGGTCACCTACGACAACTCCCTGGCACCACAGTACGGGCCAATCCCTACTGGGTTCCTGTACGCGGACACCCAGTANGAGGTCTTCACATACNACCTGGCTAANGCCGAGGCAATCCTNGAGAACGCCGGATTCATCCGCCAGTACGAATGCTCTTCTCTGACCCACGGTGGGGCTCCCACAGTGGTCGATGAGGCTGACAGGGACGGCACGGAGTGCCGACTGCCAAACATCCTGCGAGTGATGGCCAACGAGGGTAACGACTACCGAATTGCCATGGCNGGCCAGCTNGAGGAGGCCTTGGGAACCATCGGAGTAGCAACTTCCGGTGACGCAAAGTCATGGCCTGAGTACCTCACGATGTACTACACCAGGACCTGGGACATCCGCTTCAGCGGGTGGGCGCCTGACTATCTGGACCCAGACAACTACTGGTCGCCATTCGCAGGCAGCCACGACATCGGCGGAGACGCATACGGTACTGGATACCACAACGATGACGTTGACCAGCACCTGCTAACTGGCAGGCAGTCTCAGGACGACGCCACGCGTGAGCAGGCGTACATCGATGCCTTCGCGGCATGGGTAACGGACCCCAACATGATCATCATTGGTCAGTACAACGGAATCGGTGTCAAGCACAACGACATCTGTTCACCTGACTGGGTGGCCATCGGGTCTGCTCACTGGTTTGACTACGACAAGCTCCCTGAGGTTNACGGCGAGCTAGTCGGCTCCTGTTCATAGGACTAGGAAGTCGATTACGTAAGGCCGGCGGCAGCCGCCACTAGGCGGCTGCCGTCGAGCCGAAATAGGCCCCTGAAGGAGGGGTTGCCTTACGGCCGAAGTTGGCAACTGTCATAAGGCCCGGAACTAATCGCCATCGGGAGAGGTCGCTATGAAGTTGCATGAGTTTGTTGTCCGNCGGCTCCTGCTCCTCATCCCNGTCATGATCGGGGTCGCGGTATTCACCTTCGCCGTAGCCCAGATAATCCCCGGNGACCCTGCCGCCCTTCAATGCGGGGACAAATGCGGACTCATTGTCGGTTACACGGAGGACGGGGAGCCNATAACGGCACACCAAGCAAACCGCGAGAGGCTTAGGCTTGATGACCCAGTAAGCTTGCAGTTCGAGAGGTACATCACCGACCTAATCAATGGGGATTGGGGGGAGTCGCAGAAAAACGGCCGTCCGGTCCTGGACATAATCAAGTCCTCTGCCCCGGTGACGCTCGAGATGGCATTCTTCTCGCTGATGATAGCATACCCACTGGGTATTTTCCTTGGCATTGTCAGCGCCGTTAGGCAGGACAGGATGTTCGACCACCTCTCTAGGTTCTTCGCCATCGCATTCGTGAGCCTACCCATATTCTGGTTCGCAATGCTCCTCCAACTCTACTTCGGAACAGGGNCTGAGGTAGGTGGGATTTGCGACCCGCTATTCGGTACGGACGGCGGTTGCTTCCCCATTTTCGATAGGCACGACCAGAGTTACACATACCCCGTTGAAGGGTACTACTCATTCTACCCNGAATCAGGCACTGGTTTCCATCTTGTCGATAGTTGGTTCGTGACAGATTCGAAACTGGCAGAATTGCCTGCCGAGTTCGACACAAAACGGGAGTTGTTCATGGACACCCTAGTTCATCTTGTGCTTCCATGCTCCGCTCTGGGGATAGCATCCTCCGGCTCGCTCCTAAGGTACATGCGCGCAAGCCTCCTAGAGGTTCTCCACGAGGATTACGTAAGGACAGCAAGGGCCAAGGGGCTCTCTGAGTTCAGGGTCGTGGTAGTGCATGCATGCAGGAACGCCATGGTGCCAATAGTCACAATTCTGGGATTCTCAATAGGTGGTGCGATCGGGGGGGCCGTTCTTACCGAGTCGGTTTTCAGCATCCATGGGATGGGGACCGTGGCCGTCCTAGGGATCCTTCAACTGGAATACCAGATAGTAATGGGGGTAACCTTGCTCACTTCAGTGATATTCCTGCTGTCCAATCTGATCGTGGACATCGCCTATGCAATTGTGGACCCGAGGGTGAGGCTAGAATGAGTAGAGACGACGTAATTGGGGAGAGGATCGACCCCATCACCGGCGTGAAGGTCAGCGAGTACGCAGAGGAGTCGCAAGAGGTGGGTGAGTCTGCAGACTCCCCGGAAGAGAGTGGGTCCTCTGGCACGAAGACATGGGAAGGAGGACAATACGACCGCGAAGAGAGCCGCAAACGCTTATTGGAAGCAATTTCCCTATCTTTCACTAACCTCAGTCGCGGCTGGAAGATATACCGACGCTCCCTACTTGCCATACTCGGCCTAATGATGGTCATCTCAGTCTCCCTGGTCGCCGTCTTCGCTGACGAGGTAGCATCCCAGCACCCATACAGGAATCTCACTGACACCGAGGACAAGTGGTCCAACAACCCCGACCAGCAAGAGCTGCCTCCTTTCTCAGAGGAGTGCTCCCTTCGCTCGCAGAAGATCACTACGAACCCGAACTCCCCTCTATTCTCTGAGACGGTCGTGGCAGAGTCAGCAAACAAGGTAAGCGGATCGTTAGCCTATGGCTACTACACGGATGTCCTGTCCGTGACTAAGATCGTCAAGATAGAGGACACCCGTGGCTACGACCAAGACTTATCCCTAATCACGGTCGACCCGGACAACTCCTCCATTTTCGTCCTCTCGCCGGACCTGTACGGAAACTCCTCGCACTACGCCGGCGTTTGGATCACATACCTGTACGAAAACCAGGAGATGAGCCACTGGTGGATGCCGGACGGCTATGACACTTGCATCTTCGGAACCAACAAAGAGGGTCATGACGTGTTCAGCAAGGTGGTTTATGGGGCTCGAGTATCCCTCACCATCGGCATAACTGTGGCTACCCTCACTGTCTCAATCGGGACCATAGTGGGGAGCATCAGCGGTTACTACGGAGGGAGGGTCGATGAGGTGATAATGAGGATTTGCGACGTATTCTTCGCAATCCCCGGGCTCATCCTGGCCATGGCTTTCGTGGCTGCAATGCGGTCGGTTTCAAGCCTGACGTTCCCGGTCTGGCTGGGAGTACTCCTACCTGTCCTCCTTTTGGCATACT
This sequence comes from Methanobacteriota archaeon, assembly GCA_002725315.1. Taxonomy (GTDB): domain Archaea; phylum Thermoplasmatota; class Poseidoniia; order Poseidoniales; family Thalassarchaeaceae; genus UBA36. The sequence continues at coordinate 6,048 of PBOL01000016.1, forward strand.
TCCTGCATGCCCACCTCTCCACTACCGTTCTGGTTGGGGGGGAACAGGTCAGCGACAAAGCAATGGGTCTGCTGATGAGAAACAGGGCCCCCTTGGTAGGCCTTCTGGCGTTCTTATTCTTCGTGGGATGGCTCCCCGCAGTCGCCTGGCCCGATTTCTTCGGTGTCTCCCACGACAGGGAATGGAGGCTATTTTCATCGTTGGCCGTAATCGTTCTACTATCCGCAATTCTGCTGGCAGACAGGAGGCTCTTGCAGGGGGAAAGATTCGACGGGGCCATTGGCCGGCTCGGCTCGTCCTTTGACTGGACCAATCCCTGGAGGTACCTCAACTTCAGGACAGTTGTAGTCTTCATATCGATGGCAATTCTATTCAAACTATCAGGAAATGAGGGTTCAGAGATAGTGCTCATCAAGGACTTCGACAAGCTATGGCAGGTGCAGTTCGCATTGATATTCACCGGCTGGCCCGGCTATGCTAGGCTGATTCGCGGACAGGTACTCTACGTCAAGGAGATGGCCTTCGTCGAGGCGGCCAGGAGCGTCGGTGCGCCTGCGGGCAGGATCATGTTCAGGCATATCCTGCCCAACGCATGGGCACCTCTACTGGTTGCCTTCACTCTGGATATAGGGGGCACCATACTCTCCGCATCCGGCCTATCCTTCCTAGGCTTGGGGGCCGCGCCATACACTGCAGAATGGGGACTGATGATCTCAGAGAGCAGGGTCGCATTCCAACGGGCTCCCCATATGATGCTATACCCCGGCCTCGCCATAGCTGTGACTGTTCTTGGGTTCAACCTGATTGGTGACGGCATAAGGGACGTGGTCGACCCTAAGAACAGGAGGTGATTTGATGGCGAGGGAAGTTCTGGAGATTGAGGGGCTCAGAGTCCACTTCGACACCCTTGATGGCCCGGTGGAGGCCCTGCACTCAGTGGATCTGCAGGTCGACGAGGGCCAGATAATGGGCCTGGTGGGAGAATCCGGATGCGGCAAGTCTGTCACCTCGCTGGTTTCCATAGGCCTCGCAACTTGCGAGGTCGACGAGGGTAGCGTGAGGTATCGTGGCGAGGAACTGCTGTTCAGAGATTCGCCATCGAGCAGCAGGATCCAGGCCATCTCTGAACGCATCACCGCATTCGGAACAATGGCCACCATTTTCTCTTTCTTCGCCATTATCCTGGTGGAGCCCGAACTGTTCAGCTCCCTATTCCTGTTGTTCCTTGCCATCACGATCGCATCATGGATAGTGGGATTCTCTGCCAAGGCGGAATCCCGCAAGCACCAGAAATACATGAGGTGGGTAAGGGGGAACGAGATCAGCATGATTTTCCAAGAGCCGATGTCCGCCCTAAACCCCCTTTACAGAGTGTCCAAGCAGATTTCCGAAGTAATGAGGGAGCATGGCAGGCTAGTCGAAGCAGAGACTCCAAGAATTGAGCGAATCGGAAGGGCCCTGATTAGCCCGATAACGGTGTTCAGTGACTCCTTCTCCTCTCNCCCACGACAGTCTTCAGCCGCACTCGGGGCTCTTTTGTTCGTCTTCGCAGCACAACTTTCCGGTTCGATTACCTTCGTTGGTGGCACTAACAAGGACCAGATTCTCGATGTTTTCTCGGCGCCTATCATTCTGTTCGCAGATTTGTCTAGCTGGCTCTTGGCCGTTGGGACAGCTATCGCCGGTCTCGAATCGGCCAGCCTGATTGGCGACATCACTGACCTGACTGTCGGACTTTTCATCGTGNTCTTCGAACACGTCATCTTGATCGGGGCAATAGGTGGGATATACGGATATGGTGCGGTATCAGTAGACTCCCGTTTCTCCGGCCTGCCTAAGTACATCCCCCATATGATTGCGGCTTACCTAGCTGTCTACCTGATGATATGGATGCCGCTGTCCGGGTTAATCGCGATTCTGGTGATATGCGCACTCCTCGCTCTTCCATTCATCGTCTGGGCCGACTTCATCAGTCTGGATCCAGCCCACGTCAAGCAGGTCGAAGGAATNCTGGACGATGTCAGAATTCCCGACCCAGGGTCAGTCGCCAATATGTATCCTCACGAACTTTCCGGGGGGATGAGGCAGAGGGTGATGATTGGGATGATGATGGCATGTGAGCCGAAACTTCTGATTGCCGACGAACCAACCACTGCTCTCGATGTGACAATCCAGGCCCAGATACTAAACCTGATGAAGTCCCTCCGGGATGAGAAGGGCACAGCAATTCTGCTAATCACTCATGACCTCGGCGTTATCGCAGAGATGTGCGATGAAGTAACCGTGATGTACGCAGGTAGGGTGGTGGAGAGAGCACCGATTAGGGAGATATTCTCCAACCCACTGCACGCTTACACGAGAGGGCTAATCGCCTGCACCCCCAGCCTGGAATCCGAAAGGGGCTCGATCCTTCCAGCTATACCCGGTCAGGTTGCGAACCCCTCGGATTTTGTCTCGGGATGCCGTTTCTGCCAGAGAATGGAAAGAGAGGGCCAGACGCTGGTGAATCGCCCCGAGTTCGTGGAGGCAAGCGAGGGCCACTGGGTCGAGAGCTGCCCCATCTGCCTAGACGAGTCGCAGGATAGGTGGGGGTGAATGAGATGACGGAAGATATCCCCCCTAAGGACATGGTAGAAATTTCCAGGGATTTAGTTGCAGAGAGGCAGTTGCAGGTAGTCGAGGAAGCCTCCAAAGACCATGACAAATTCATCCAGGAGGGGGATTTTGAACGCATTGGAGAACCACTAATCGAAATCAGGGGATTGAGGAAATGGTTCCCAATCAAGGAGGGCATGTTGTCTTCCGTCAGCAGTTACGTCAGGGCCGTAGACGGGGTGGACCTGCAGATTTTCCGAGGAGAGACCTTGGGGGTTGTGGGGGAATCCGGCTGCGGCAAGACCACTTTGGGCAGGGTCCTGATGGGACTTATACCGATATCAGGCGGATCAGTGATCTACTCCGGCTCAGACATCCGCGAAATCCCGAACAAGGAGATCCGCAGGAAGATGCAGATGGTCTTCCAGGACCCCGGGGGATCGATGAACCCTAGGATATCGGTCCGCTCGATAGTTGGGGAGCCCCTGCAGGTCAATGGGATATGCGAAGGCGTAGAGCTAACACGGAAGGTCGAGGAACTACTGGATTCGGTGGGCCTCAAGAGCGAGCACATGACTCGCTTCCCCCATGAGTTCTCCGGGGGCCAGAAGCAGAGGATAGCCCTTGCAAGGGCACTCTCACTTGACCCGGAGTTCATCCTCCTGGACGAGCCCACAAGCGCACTGGACGTCTCGGTNCAGGCCCAGGTGCTCAATCTTCTCGAGAAGATACAGAAGGAGAGGGGTCTCACGTTCGTCTTCATTTCCCACGACCTCGCAGTGGTCAGGCACATCTCGGATAGAATCGCAGTCATGTATCTGGGCAAGGTCGTCGAGTTGGCCGATTCTGATGAGATATATCGCAACCCTATCCACGCGTACACCAAGGCACTGATTTCTGCAATCCCAAGCCCTGACCCCGATGCCAGGAGTGATAATCCCCCCATNGAGGGTGACGTCCCCTCTCCAGTCGACCCACCACCGGGATGCGCCTTCGGTCACCGCCTCCAGCACCCAGATTGGNAGATNAGCACGAAAATGGACCTGTCACTGAGGGAGGTATCACCTGGTCATTGGGTGCAGCCGTGCCCATGTTGCACGGACCAATATGAAGGNCCCAGGTCCATTGACGGTTCCCACGCAGATGAGTCGCAAGAGGCGGGCGAGTCTGCAGACTCCCCGGAAGNCATTGTCGAGAGGATCGACCCCATCACCGGCGTGAAGGTCAGCGAGGAAGACGCACCAACTGGGTGAGAGGGGAATGAATGTCGGAGAGCACCCACGCCCCTGATGGCGAACCCGAACCCCCTGCATTCTATGACCCGAGGAAAGAGTCAGAGTCCTCCTTCTGGAGGCTCAAGAAGGCGGCCGACGCCTCGCGGGACAATCGCTTGAAGAGGGTGATGGCCCAAGAGGAGGAGAGCCTCCTCGCCACGTTGGGAAGGGTCACCTACATCTCAGCATGCATATTGTTCGATGGCCTAATACTAACAGAAATTCCCGTAAGGATGGGCAAGACCGCCTTCTCTTGGATCATATTCCTGATACTTCTATGGGCTGCAATCAGAATCCAGAGGAGGCTTTACGACAATTGGTTCTCTGTNGACATTAGCCAGATCGACTTTGATCGGCATTGATTGGGAACAAGTCCGTTTCTATCCTTTCGAACTTCCTGAAAGAGGGAACTACGAGTCCGGCCAGGGTAGTCAGAACCATGAAAGAGACAGCAACCGAATACGTTGTCAGAACNTTGGTCTTCTCAATCATCCATCCTCCCATCAAGGGAGACAGTGGGATGAAAATCAGGGACCCTATTGCNTCNAATGAGTTGACCCTGCCCCTGAGGTGTTGGTCTACGCTATCAGACATGGTGGTTCTCCAAATTACCCCAAGGGTCCCCCCCAGTATNCCTTCGAAGAGGACGAAGACCAGAATTAGCCAGAAAGGGATGGGCATTGCCCACATCAACATGCACCAGGCAATACCACCGATGAAGATGTAGAATACGAGGCCCCTGATCTCCTTTGGAATTGGCCTAATGCCCCCTAGGNCTGAACCAATCATCGCCCCGGCAGCCCCTACTGCTCCGAAGACCCCGAACTCTGTCGACCCAAGTCCCTTGCTTTCAATAATGAACGGTATCCCTATCTCAATCGCTGAATCTCCTATGTGCCAAATCATGAACATCAGTATTCCGGCGAAGAGCCATGGCTGAGTCTTGACGAAGGCCCATGCCTCAGAAACCTCGTCTCTTAGTTTCCCAGGATCCTTGTCCCTGTCAATTGGGATCTCGGAGATCGTCCATAGCACGGCCCCGCTAAAGATGAATGTCACCGCATCAATCAGGAGGCAAGCTTCTATGCCCCAGATACCTACAGTCAATCCGCCAATCAGTGGCCCAAGAAGCCACGCTGCTGTCATTGCCACTCCCCTGATTGCATTAGCCTGCGGCAGCAATTCCTCCTCGACCAGATCGGGAACTAGAGCGCCAATCGCTGGAATCGAGAAGGCTCCAGCCCCACCAATGATGAAAGTGACTACCAAGAGCGTCTTCACTTCNCCGAATCCTGCCATCAGAAATAATGCGGCGAGGGTAACCAGAATCGCTTGGGCTATGTCCGCAATCAGAGCTACGGTCCGCCTGGGAACCCTGTCGACAACCATCCCCCCATAGAGAAGTAGCGGGAGGTGACCGAGAAAGTAAGCAGTGAAGATGAGCCCGTACGCCTTCGGCCCACCTATCTGGGCCACGGTCCATCCCATTCCAATAATGAAAATTGAACCTCCGAGCATGTTTACTGCATTGCCTATCAGGAGTCGGCGNAACTCCTTGATTTGCCATGCCTCCCTCATTCCCATGCCTTTGCCGCTTTCGTGGACGCTATTCAATGTCGGCTTTCCATAGATACCGGACCTCCATGGCCAATTGTTCAACTGAACGAAACTAGCATATTTGTGAAAAGTAAAATTNCTCAAATGAATATAATTATTATAATTTATTGAACAAATATGCAAGATATTACTAAATTTATGAACTATATGTCAATAAATTGAATTTTTTCTGTTCATTTGTCCCAAGTATTATAGCGTTATTTTGTCCCATGCGCCCTAAGAGGTCGTGATATGTTAGAGTCTCAAACTGGATACGAATTGGAACAACCATCTAAGCGCCTCTCCTTTCACGAATTTGGTGCTGAATCAGCCAAGATAGGCAGGGAGATTGCAGACAGCTACGAGAGATATCACATCCACGTAGAGGAGGTGAAAGACGTCGACCCACTGCCTCACAGATTCTTGGTCAAGGTGGGTAAGGTCGGCCTTGCAAAGTTGTTAGTCAAAGAACTGTTCACATACTTTCCGAAGTTCGATGTCATTCTTTCCAGGCCATGCACCTATGGTGTTTTCTCGGGACCTCTAGGGGGCTTTGCTCCGCGACCCAAACTTTGTGTCGGATGCCTGAGGTGCACAGTCCAGCATCCNGATTTTGTGCAGGTTCTCCCAAATCCTGATCTTTTCGAGATTGGCGACTCTTACACCACCCCCGGTCACATTACCGCAATAGATGAGGAGGCCAGAAAGGGCATGGTCCCTGTAAGGGGGCAAGGCTACAGGGGGAGGTTTGGCGGTCCGGGTTTCGATGGAATGCTGACCGACATGTCCGAGATAGTGAGGCCCAGCAGGGACGGAATTCACGGGAGGGAGCTAATAGGGACTGCTGTGGACATCGGTGGAAAGCCGATGCACCTTTCTTTTGACAAGCAAGGGAATCTTTCGGGACAGACTCCAGAGATGTTCACGATCCAAGTTCCCTTCATCTTTGACCTTCCACCGGGCAATCTCGGCTCAGAATCACTCCACCGTGTTCTCGAAGAGACTAGCAGAAACATAGACACTCTGACTTGCATCGATGCCGATTCTGTGACNANGCTTGGTCTGGANTTGCCCAACGTGGTTCCCGTACTGGACATCTCAAATGCATCTCAAACCGGCCGTTTCCCAAACTCAAGAATGATTGAGATTTCTTCTTGGGATAGGGATGCGTTCGAGCAAGCAAGACTCTCAACAGACTCCATAATTGGGGTTCGCATAGAATTTGTAGAAGGATGGCAAGACAGTCTGACTGAGGCAGTAAGGTCTGGAGCGACCGTTATCCATCTCCTTGCGAATCTTCATGGCGAGGATAGCCGGGGCAGGTTCGTTACTGACCTCTTCAAGGAGGCGCACCTCTTGCTAATCGAGCAAGGCCGCAGGGACCTTGTGACATTAATCGGTAGTGGCGGCATAGTGGGTGCAGACCACGTTCCAAAGGCAATTATTTCGGGCATGGATGCCGTGGCATTGGATCTCCCCGTTCTCTTCGCGGTACAGGGCAGGGTCAATGGATCGATGCGAGATCGCGTAGAAGTAAGCGGCTCGTTACCGAAGAAATTCAACCACCCTTGGTCGGTACAGAGGCTGACCAATCTCTGCGGCTCTTGGAGGGATCAACTTCTCGAGATACTAGGTGCAATGGGGATCAGAGAAGTCCGAAGGCTGCGTGGTGAGTTCGGGAGGTCAATGATTGTGAAGCACCTAGAGGACGAGGCATTCGAGGGGATAGAAGGATACGTCGGAGGTTGTTCATAATGGCCATAACCAAGCCCAGCGAGACACTGATTCACAAGACAACTCACCTGATGAGGGATGGGATGAATGCAAGGGCATTTGGGGATTTTGATTCACCAGAGGCCCTTGGCGACGCTAGGTGGACCGACGAGCTGATTCTCTCGACTTGGTACATGGCCGAAACCGGAAAAGTACCCGACAATATGAACTTCAAAACCGGAAAGAGTGGAGGTGGATTTGATAGGCTGGAATTCTCCTACATTGCGGAAAGCTCATGGCTCCCACACAGCGATTCAATAGATACTAGCCTGACACTNAACAGACGCGGTGATGACAAGAACAAGATCGATATCGATATTCCTTGGTACGGAGGCGGGATGTCATACGGCTCGGTTTCTGTAAACGTCATGATGTCTAGGGCCAAGAATGCCAAGCAGTGGAACTCATTCATGTCGACGGGAGAGGGTGGCTACCCGCCTCAACTATTCGAATTGAGTGATAGTGTTATCACACAAGTGGCCACTGGATACTTCGGCGTGGACGAGAACTCAATCAAAGCAGCGCCAATTGTCGAATTCAAGTATGCACAGGGCGCAAAACCTGGCTTGGGTGGGCATCTCCTTGCTGCAAAGGCAGGAGAAGAAGTAGCCGAACTTCGCGGATCAGTCCCATTTGTTAGTCTGTTCAGCCCATTCCCCTTCCACTCAACATACTCCGTAGAGGACCACTCAAAACATCTTGATTGGATAGAGACTGTAAACCCTCAGGCCCTTCTTTCGGTGAAGGTAAGCACCCCCCATGACGTGGATATGGTTGCCGTCGGTTCGTTCTACGCAGGAGCCCACATTATCCATCTAGATGGCAGCTATGGTGGAACCGGCGCTGCGCCGGAGATTGCAAAGAAGAACATTGCAATGCCAATAGAGCTCGCAATCCCGAAGGTGCACAAGTTCCTCGAGAAGGAGGGAGTTAGGGACAAGGTGACACTAATTGCTAGCGGGGGGATTAGAACTGCAGACGACATCGCGAAATCGATTGCCCTNGGGGCAGATGGTTGCGTACTAGGCACTACGGATTTGGTCGGAATGGGGTGCACAAGATGCGCCAATTGCGAAGGCGGCCCCTCTGGCAGGGGTTGCCCCTGGGGGTTGACCACCACCGATGTTGAGTTGCAAGAGTGGGTTGACCAGGACTGGGGCTCGATGAGACTAAACAACCTGTATGGTGCAATGCAATGGAGAGTTCGCGACATACTACGGAAGCTAGGGTTGAACAGCGTCCGAGAACTTAGGGGGCGAACGGACCTTCTTCGGTACATTCCTGAGGGGGNAGACTCATGATCGATCCCAACATTATCCTCGACTCAAGGAGGGAGCAAAACAGGGCCTTTCCCAAGTTCGAGAGAAATGAGGAGGATGCCGCTGAAGGGGGCTGCGGAGTAGTTGGCTTGGCATGCGAGACTCCTGTTGCAGGCAGGCACCTCTTCGACTCACTAGAGCAGATGAGGAACAGGGGCAATGGAAAGGGAGGGGGAGTAGCAATGGTGGGCCTCGATCCAGAACAGTTTGGAGTCGATCAGGAAACCCTTTCTGGCACCTACCTGTATGCCATAGCATACTTGGATAGCACTCACAGGACCTCCGTCGAAGAGAGTTTCATTCACCCCAATTTCTTAGTTGAACATGTTCATGAGATGCCAACACTAGATTCTTGGGAGGCCGAACTCGAGGCTCTTGACACCCGGCCGCCGGATGTGGTATGCTACTTCGTCACCCCGAGAGAGGATGAGGTCGATCGATTCATCAGTGAGAGGCTCGGAGATGTAATTGATCCTAGAGATCGAGAACTTGCAACGCAGGAGTTCGTTTTCCAAACCACACACTCCCTGAACGTCGAGTTCTATGCGAAAGACGGCAGGACCGATGCATTCGTACTGAGTCATGGGCGTGATTTGTTGATTCTGAAGATTGTCGGATATGCCGAGGATGTAATTCGATACTACTGCCTGGAAGATACTACGGCACATGTCTGGATTGGCCACCACAGGTACCCAACCAGGGGCAGGGTTACGCACCCGGGCGGCGCCCATCCCTTCGGGCAAGGGATCGACTGCGCGTTGGTACACAATGGCGACTTCTCCAATTACGTATCAGTGAAGGACTATTTGGCCCAGAGGGGGATGGAGCCTCTATTCTTCACCGATACTGAGGTGGGGGCACTNGCTTTCGACCTACACAGACGAGTATATGGATACAGCATGGAGCACGTTATCGAGAGCCTAGCTCCGACAAGCGAGTTGGATTTCGTGATGCTACCCGAGGAGAAGAAGAACGTTTACTCAGCAATTCAGAAGACACACATCCACGGTAGTCCCGACGGTCCATGGTTCTTCATTATCGCACAATCTGAAGGCCTTACCCATAGGCTGGTTGGTATCACCGACACCAGCATGCTACGGCCACAAGTATTTGCTTACCAGAGAGGAGAGGTTGGTATTGCATTTTGTGGTTCAGAGAAGCAGGTTATTGATGCCGTTTTGGAGAGTCTTGCCGCGGAAGACAAGAGGTTCTGGAGGAGGGCTGACGAATATTGGAACGCCCGCGGTGGGTCATATACGGACGGGGGGGCCTTCATCTTCGATATCAAACCAAATCCCTCCGGAGGAAAGGATTTGGTAATGACAAATAAGTTCGGAGAAGTAGTTGATACCAAGCCAGAGGGCGAATTCAAACTTGGAGATACTGATGACGAGACTCCATTGGCAGTATGTGGTTTGGATCCCGAATCCGCATTCATGACGATTGTTGAGTCTATTCCCCACCTCGACTGGTCTGCCGCCCAGTCGTTGCTCAAGCACATCGAAGAAAGCACTCCCGAGAAAGGCAGGGAATGGTCATGGGAATTGCTAACCAGGCTCTTGGACAGGAGGTATGACCTGGGGGGGCTAAGGTCCTCGAGATGGCTTGACGAAGTCGAGATTCTGTTGAACCGTATCGTGGCATCTTCCACTCACTCCCCATGTGAAGTATTTCTCGGCCAGCGTACGCCTGGGCATCGCCCTACCCCTATTTCCGAAAGGCAAAGAATCGTTGTGGATGCGAGGCCTTATCCTCCAGAGGGAACCGAATCACTGGCTCTGGAACTTGTCTCATTGAAGGAAATCGGTTGGAAGAGTTTCGTCGTTACAAATTGCAGAGGGCACCGATTCATTGGTAATGGATTCGGCCCGGACTCAGCGGGAATTCGCATCGATGTCCTAGGTGCCGTAGGAGACTATCTGGGTAGCGGCAATGATGGCATGGAGGTCCATATGCACGGAAACGCACAGGACCAAGTGGCACAGATACACAAGAGTGGCGAGTTGGTGGTCCACGGAGACGTCGGACAATGCTATGGATATGGGGCAAAGGGGGGTTCGATGTTTGTCCTAGGAAATGCAGCCGGAAGGCCGATGATTAACTCCGTGGGAAGTCCGAAGCTCGTTATCAACGGGACGGCCCTGGACTACCTCGCTGAGTCCTTCATGGCTGGAGATCCTCTAGATGGCGGCGGTTTCGTAATCATTAATGGGATGGAGTTTGATGATCGTGGCCAGCTCGTTAGACTCGAGACTCCGTATCCCGGAGGGAATCTGTTTTCCCTAGCAAGTGGAGGAGCGATATATGTCAGAGATCCCCATCAGAGGCTTTCCGAGTCTCAGTTGAATGGAGGCTCGTTCGTAGAGATGACCGACGAGGACTGGGATGTCGTCGAGCCAATATTGCAAAGGAATCAAGATCACTTTGGAATCACTCTACAGAGGTTGTTGACCGTGGACGGTGAAGTATCCAACCCCTGTAATGTATACAGGAAAATTGTGCCAGTGAAGTCCAAGACCCTGCATGCCGAAGCGGCTTGGGTGGGTCATAGCGACTGATCTACTAGGCTCACTACCTCATCCGCGCAACCCCAAGAAAGGGTAACACCGGCACCTCCGTGGCCATAGTTGTGAATGACTCGAATCCCCTCGATCACCTCTTCCTCTAGCCTCACTTCGGTTCTAGAAGGACGAAGTCCTACGGTACCTCCGATGATGCGTGTTGGATCCACTTCTGGCCATATGGCCTCGACCTTTTCCAGAATTTTCTCGTTGTCCTCATCCCTGATTTCCAAATCCCAATCATCAATCTGTGCAGTTCCCCCTAGAACTGTTACGTCACTCCTTGGGATGGTATAGGTCAGGGTCTCTGGCTGCTGATCGTAATGACCAACTCCAGGATCCTGATCAATGAACATTATCTGACCCCTAGCAGGTTTGACATCATTGTCATTGCATAGTTCTCTGGCACCCAATCCAACACAGTTTACGATAACATCGCCCTCCACTTCCGCAAGGTCATTTACGAATAATTGCCTGAATGTACCTCCTCCAGACTCTATCCTTTGCCTGAGCCATGGCATGTACTTGGGCATCTCAATGATTGGTGATCTAAACTCCCATCCGAATGCGTATCCAGCAGGAATCTCACTGACATCCAGTACTCTGAAGTGAGAAATGTCATCCTTCCATGAAGGGAGATCTGTCACTTCCCGGAGATATTCTCTCCCATCCCTAATGGTCACTCCCGACTCTGGTGCTTCGGTCGCCAGCCTCTCTAACTCCAAGTAAGTCACCCTGCCCCATTCATCCGCCCTTTCAGCTGGAGCAGTCAAGAATGGGTACCAAAGTGCAGCAGCCACGTCGGAAACTGTTTCAGGGCTAAATTTGTCCGAGATTACTTCCACTTCGTGTCCGCTCTCCAGCAACCTCACTGCACATGTTAGGCCCGAAACGCCGGCTCCAAGTACAGTACATCTCATGACCTTCGATAGGGATGCTACTCAAGATAGCGTCGATTGCCTACTCTCTCAGGCAAACTCTTGAGCAATGCCTTAGTTGGCGCTATTGTGCCAAAGGTCAAGCGCCCAAAGAAGGGTTGGTCAGTTCCAAAGAAACGCAGGCCCAGAGCACCGCCGAAGATATCGCCAAACGTCCGCGGCCTCCCACCCTGTCCTGCCTGTGGTAAGTGGAGTATGCAGAAGGACAACAATAGGGGCGAACTATTCTGTGGGTCCTGCGGCGCAATAGTTTGACGCCAATCCCCATAATCAAACACCTTCTCCGGGACATGCCACAGTGATGAGGAACCGCACCGGGTACATTGGGTATCCAGAGTGATGGGCGATCTGAGTGGCACCGGTGATGATATGGCTGAAGGGGAACGGATATTCATCGATCAATTGAATCGCAAGTTCAGAATAAAAATCCCAGTCGAGCTAAGTGATCCACCAGCAGATTTCAGAATAGCCAGGGAAAGCAAGCCGTGGCGAATCTACAGGAGTATGTTAGTAACAGTGCTACCAACATTCTTCCTAATGTATGCCTCTCTCTTTCTGGTAATGGGTGCAGTTTCACTGGAGCCCTTGGTAATCCTATCCTCTAGCCTTTGCAGCCTCCCTCTGTTGTACATTATCTTCAGATTGCAGCGCCCGAAGCTTGTGCATGTCCGCCTAGCAGTTCCCGACTCCAGTGGAGACTTTGTACATCCCCTCCCCGAGGGAAAGACTCTCAGAACACCAGTAAAGACTTCATTCTCTAGATTCCTGGTAAAGGACGACTCGATCTTGGACATGCCCCCAAGTAAACAATTGTGGGCTATGTTCGCCTTTGTCCTGCTAATCGGAACCTCAATCACCGTTCTCTTGTTTCAAAATTCGTCCACTCTGCAGGGGGTCGGCGTGGTACTTTTCATCTTCCTAGCAATCCCACTTTGGTTAGTTGGATTCTCCCTCCCAGTACTTGCATGGTGGGGGACTTCTAACTCCCAGATGGGAATTCCTACGCGGCGACGCGATGCCGAAGCATGGTTGATCGCAGGCATGGCGTCTGCATTTCCCGCATTCCTCTTCAACAGCCTGGTAGCTCCCAAGATGATACCTGCTTCATTTCCCGATTGGGCCGTGGAACTCTCGTTGCTGGCAATTGGGGCGCCTTTCTGCGAGGAGATATTCAAAGCAATGGCCGTGGCAATCTTCCTTCCTGCCATCAAGGGACCCAAACATGGCTTTCAGGTTGGCTTCACGGTTGGTCTTGGATTCGCTCTGATCGAGAACCTACAGTATATCGGAGTATCCCTATTTGGCGGACCAGTTTCTGCAACCATGACCATTCTAATTAGGGGAATAGGATCTATTCCTGGACATGCCGTTTGGACAGCTATTTCAGGGACGGCAATAGGTTGGTTGGCTACTGACAAGGAGTTCAAGGCGAAGATGGAATGGAGAGCGAGGAATCTGGCAATTTCTGCGATAGATGTTGCCGAGAGAATGGGAATCGATACAGATGGCGATGGGGACCTATCTGGATTCGATGGAAGAAGGCCGACTCTTGAGGAGGCAATTGATTTTGCAAACAATCAGGGAGAGAGTGCACCCAAATCATGGTTAATCGTCAACACAGACTCTACTTCCGACAATCCGGATGAAATCCAGAATTCCCTGGAAAATAGTGGGTTCTCCCTGTCTTATGACAAGGGTAGCCCGGAAACCACCGGAATCGGATATCTCACTCCCAAAGGTGTCCCTCAAGCAATTTCGATCGCTATTTTCGGCCACTCATTCTGGAATGGCTCCTCCTTCCTGTCATTTCATGCAACCACTGAATGGCTTGGATTTAGCGAGAACTCCGGGGTGTTGTTCATGCTATCTTGGATTGTGCTTCTTATTTCCTCAGTAGTGTTTGTCGCTAGAGGACTTCTGAAGGGAATTTCATCCATGGATTCATAGTTCTCGGCGCCTATTGTACCAATGTTCTTCCTTGATGCCGAATCGTTCATGACCGCATATACCGACGCCGTCATGATAATATGGCCTATATTGGCGAAGACGAGGTGATTTCACTATTACTCGTCTCACTACTACTATTGGTCTCGATGTCCCGAGATCTTCTAGACAGGGGTGGCCTTTTCGCAGCCCTTGTCGTCGGCCTCACGGTTTCAATACTGGGGCATTGGACTTGGTTGGCAGTTCTGATGACATTCCTAATCGTCGGCTCTCTAGCAACGAAGTGGCGTTTCGAAGAAAAAGCCCGAATATCGGCCGAGGAGGCAAATGACGGAGTCAGGGGTTGGAAGAATGTCTTGGCCAATGGGGGCATGGCTAGCATTATTGCAATCGCTCACCAACTATACGGGGGTCATGATTGGTCATACCTCGTGCTCTGCTCTTCAATTTCAGTAGCAGCCTCGGATACTCTTGCATCGGAGATAGGTAGCCTAGATCCAAGAACCCGGATAATCACTACCTTGGAGGCAGTTCCTGCGGGAACCAACGGAGGGATGTCTCCGACCGGGACTCTAGCAGCATTCTACGGGGCCCTTCTAATTGCATCTGTTTCCACAATACTGGGGGCAATCAATGGGGACAGTACTCAGCCGGCATTCTTGTTCATGGTCGTGATAGTTATCGGTTGGTTAGGGTGCCAGGTAGACTCCATCCTAGGGGCGCTTCTCGAAAACCGTGGGTTCCTTGGAAAGCACAGCGTCAATTTCCTCTCCACTTTAGCAGGGGCCCTGATTGCTTTCGGAGCAGCAATGAGGTTCCTTTGACTGGAGGGAGAAGGGTTTGAACCACTCAGTGCAATTTGGTAAATCGGGTGAAAGGATGCTAATTAGGTGGAAAATAGCGACCCTACTCTCAATCGCCCTATTACTTGTCATATCATATTCTCCTGTAGGATCAGCCCAGAACCAACTTGCATACGATGGACCGGGCTCCGATCATTCCTACCCGGATGAGCACCGGTTATTCCTCAAGGGGGATGACGACTTGCAATTCCTCGACAGAAATTGGACTACGGTTACGGGACTTCCATCGGGCAGCGTTTCATTCTCCAAGACCAGCTCTTTGACCTCTCCGACGATAATTGATGCTATGGCCACTCCTCTTCAGGAGCCATTCGGATTTGAAGGCAACATCACAGTCAGGCTTTTTGCCTCATTGGAGACTACCAGTGAGGCCTGCTCGTTCACTAACGTAATTGGCGGAACTGCCCTGGGTTCCGAGACCCAATTCTTCGTCACCCTCTCAATGGGGGGCGTCGAGGTCCTTTCCAGCGCCCAGACAGAGTCGATAGTGATGAAGAAGGACAGAACAGACCCGCATATCTTCGAAGCAAAGGCGAACAACGTCAACGCGTCAATGAACTCTGGCGATGAGATCAGACTGACAATTCAGGTACAGCACGACTGTGCCGTCTCAGGTACTCTATGGTGGGGTACCTACGATGCACGGTCAGGGGTCGTTTTCGAGGGAGAGATTATTGAGACAAAACTCAATGTGATTCTGGATCAAAATAGGATGGCAAGAGTCGAGTTCACCCCCATCTCCCCCTGGGGGCCGACCGATTTCTCGACCCAGGCAATTGAGCTCATCGGGCCAATAGATTGGGGCGAGATGAGGCACGGTCACTACGAGGAGGATATCTGGCAGGATCATTTCGAACTCCCTCATGGTTTCTCAAAGGGCGAGGCAAACAGAACAGTTCTGACATGGACCACTGGAAAACCCCTTGATCCCGGAAATTACATGCTCGATGCTTGCTTCAAGATTTCCGATCAGGATCCAGGAGAGTCCTGTGACTCCTGGGAGATTCTGAGATTCAGGGTCCCTCCCGATTCTCGCCCGCTACTAAATTCCAATGTTGCCGCAATCGTAATCCCTCTCTGTGTAATTGCTTGGATAGGGGTGTCCCTCAAGGGAGCCCCCCTCCCCTTGCCGGCATACGGTGCCGTACTTTTGCTGGCCATTGCAAGCATAGGGACCGCATCTTCACTACCGGATATAGAAAATGATGCATACAGGGAGGGTGGAGCCGCCCCCTCGTTCATGCTGCTATCTCATGATCCGGAATCAGGCGCGGTTTCCCTCTCAGATCTGCTGGTAGAATCCGATGTTGTGGTCCTGGGATTATTCACTTCAGGATCGCCCAATGCAATTAGGCAAATGGGGGATTTTGAAATCGCCTCAGTCATTCTCAACCAGGATGGTATCAAATCTTCCTTCGTCCAAATTGCGACGGGAGAGGGCATTCAGGCATTCAACTTGGACGATTACTCGGATTTACTCAATGGCTCATGGCCCCTGCTAATGGATGACTCTACCGTAGGAAGGGCCCTTCCAAGTGGAGCTACCGATGCCGTGATTATGATTGACTCAGCCGGTTTCATTACTGAGTGGCAACCTGGTTCGATGTCACCTGCGGATATTCAAGAGGCAGCCAAATCTGCTTCTACTGGTTCCGGCAAGGGCCCGCTCGACACTCTAAATCTCCTTATCGGGACGTCACTATTGCCTCTATTTATCCTGGCAATGCCCAGTGAGAGGGAGTACATTGCACCCAAGGAGGCCCTAATTCCTGGAGTCGGAGCAATGATGACTATCTATGCCTCATGCATGGGTTTCCTAATCCTGTCTTCTATTGCTGCACTTCTGGCCAGCCTGGGATTCGGTGTTTTCTGGGTTTACATCGAGATCATGTTCTCAGTCATTCTCGTTTACCATGGCTTATCGATGCTTCTAAGTGGCAAGATTTGGGAAGTCGAACTGATTTCCGGTTTTACCCATTCTCGTCTACCTGAAAAATACAAGGATTGGAGGGGGCAAAGGAGATTCTCCGAAGACGTGTACTTGGGCCTATGGCTGGCTTGGCTGGCTTGGATCGTTGAGCCATCCATGATACCCCAAGGCGTCGGGGCGGTTGCTAGGTCTGGAATAGTTGGGGCCCTACTATCTCCTCTCATTCTGGCCTTATTTGCTATTTGTGCCGGCGTCTCAATTTCCATTATTCGCTCAGTAGCGCTACTGCCGGGACGCCACTCCCGGATTCTGGGGCTGTTCAGCGTAGGAATTAGGCCGAGGGCTTGGGGACTAGTGTCCGCAGTAATGGGAACATGGGTCTTTGTCAGTATCTTGGTAGGCCCGTTGCTGTCATCTTTCTGACACACCTCGCAACCGAGAGCATCATAAGCGGGTGTTCATTCTGTTGACTACCCTTGGGGGTATAGTATAACCTGGTAGTACCGCGGGCTCCAGTTGCACGGGAATGACGACGAGTGGGTTTTCTGATGGCTTTGATGACCAACTGGAGCACCGA
>PBOL01000017.1 GCA_002725315.1 Methanobacteriota archaeon
ACCACCTTGTATTCCCACATAGTCATGCAACCTGATAGGGGTGCGATTGTTTTAATCTTGAGGTAAAGGGTCCCCTCTGACTAGCCCGCTGGTCATAGGTTACCCTCTGAATGCTATTGGGTTCAGAGGGTTCCAATCCATGAGATGTCAGTTGGATGGAGTGCGCTTTTTACGGGAATAATATCTTCACCTGTCGCTACCATTCGATGCCATGGCAGCGGCAGGGGCTATTGCGACACTAACCGTTCTTGGGGCCTTCGCTTTCGTCGTCCTAGTCATAGGTAACTGGTATTTCTTCCGTAGGCAGGAGATGGGCCTCCTAGAGTGGTTGAGAAACGCAACGTTGTGGCAGAGGCTGGCTGTACTAGTGGATGCGATAGTCACCATCTTGGGGGCGTTGGATTTCTTGACGATCCTCTTCGTACTAC
Organism: Methanobacteriota archaeon; assembly: GCA_002725315.1. Taxonomy (GTDB): domain Archaea; phylum Thermoplasmatota; class Poseidoniia; order Poseidoniales; family Thalassarchaeaceae; genus UBA36. Next base: position 429 of record PBOL01000017.1, read on the forward strand.
TCTAGAATCATTCCATGTGCTGGCTAGCGCTGGAGACCATCAAAGGAAGGCCAACAAACAGAGCGCAGATGCCATTGCACCCTAGGGTGAAAATGTCCGGCGTCATCCCTTCTAGGGTCGTCAAAACTATGCTGAAGGCCGCGCCCAGACCAATAGTGCCCCATGCTATGTGGACGCCGAGCTTCTTCCTCTGTGCTATCAGTACTCCTGCCCATATGCCCACAGCGCCTATGATCAGGATCAACAGTCCGAATAAGGCTGCCAACGCTCCTAACCCGGTTGCCTCGTCATCCCCATATTCGGCACCTATGCCGCCCAAAATAGCACCCCCGAATAGCAATGCTAGCCCACCTAAAATCGGTAGAACTTGGTAAATTGCGTACAGCACCCCTACCACAACCGGCAGAGAGCTCTTGGTCTCGTAGACCACTGGTGGCTGCCCAAAGGTCTGTGTCTGTGCGTGTTGCTCTTGGATTACTTGTGCCTCTGGGGGCTGTTCTTCCATATTTTTCCATCTCTAAGTTGCTTTATTATGTATGCGCAGCATTCCGTACCCTGTATTTCGCATACATCATAGATGGACCCCCATACTGGCAGACGTGGGAGATAGGAAGTGCGCTTTCGATGGTTGCAATGCCTTGGAGTTTAGGACATCCGGGTATTGCCTGAGGCACAAGGAAGAAGCTTCTATGGGGGGCACAGGCAAAGGCGATGTTGCCCCGGAGAGCGTGATATTGTTCCCGGGAACCATGGAAAGGCAGCAGAAATGGAAGGTGGACAGTGGATTCTTCGCCGGCCTCATATTGCCATCTTTGCCTATCTTTCTGGGCGTATTGCTAATTTCTTCGATGGCGGTTTATCCTGATGATTCGTGTTGTCTAGTTTGTTTTTCTCCCCCTATTGTTTCAGCCCTAATCATTAATAATGCAGATAAAAATGGGAAACTAAGCATGGAAAAGGGCGCTAAATTCGCATTTTGGATTTGGTCTGGTCTTTCCATCTTGGTATTCCTGGCTCTCTCATCATTATTTTGACATATGCAACATCTAGGGTACCTGATGTTACGGGAATCTAGAATCCGAGATCATCCAGGTCTACCTCGCTGTTCATGTTGACCCTTACTGGGAATGCGAGAGTCACCCCTGACTCCTCGAACCTCCTTAGTATCTCAGTGACGAAGAACGACTTGGATGGCCTCATCTTACGTGCATTGTCGACATAGTAACGAATCTCCATCACTATTTCTTGGTCGCCGAACCCCCTCAGGACTACCTCTGGAGGCTTTGGCTTGCTTACAATGTCGGGGTGGTTCTCGGAGATGTCCTTCACTATCTCTTCCGCCTTGGTGACGTTCGACCAAGTGGCAGTAAGGCCCAGCCTGATTCTGACTCTGAGCTCCATATCGGAGCTGTGGCTGAAGTTCGCGACGGCGTCCTTAGTCAGCAGTTTATTCGGGATGGTAAGCAGAACTCCGTCCGTTGACCTAACTCTGGTNGTTCTGAGTCCGATGTANGTNACGTCCCCCCACTTGGAGTAGGTCCCACCCAAGCTCTTTGGAAGCAGTATCCTCTCGCCCTCNCTGAATGGCCTGTCAATGATNATGAACACCCCGGCGATAACGTTCTCCACGGTATCCTGAGCNGCGAAGGCAACGGCGAGTCCGATGAATCCCAGGCCGACCACTAAGCCCGTCACGTTAATCCCGAACTCGTCTGCAGCAGTCAGGATCACGATCGCCCAAAGGGCAACTCCGGCAATCCTGAATAGGAAATTCTCGAGGCCCTCGTCGAAGTCAACGTTGTCTAGCAGCTTTCTCAGATATGCCTTGACGATTCCTATCATTGGAATCCCGATGGCGAGAATCAGCACCCCCGAAGCCGGTCCAGAGGATAAGGAGTCTGAAAGGCAGGGGAAACTCGGCTCTAGCTCGTTGGGAAAATTATCGAGGCACCCAGACATGTGCTTTCGCTAGAGGGGGCGGCACAATAGGTTACCGATTTTGATTCTCAGGGTACACTACTTTATGCGAGCATCATGGGGATGATTGGAAGGCAATGTGGCGAATGCGGGAGAGGATCGAAGATGTGGGGTGGACCAACAGAGTCATGCTCTATGAATTTCTAAATTTCAACATTGTTGGAACTTTCAATTTCTTCTTCGCTTTAGTCCTCTATGAATTCCTGTATTGGGTCGATCTATGGCCAGCCCACACAGCAGTAGCCGCTTGGGCGGTCTCAAGTGCTATAGGGAATGTAGAAGCTCACTTTATGCATTACAGATTCACATTCAAATCTACATTTCCCTATTATAGAAGTCTGAATAGGGCCTTTTGGACATATACGGGCCAACTAGTAGTCACAACATCATCTCATTATTTGATGGTCGAAGTTCTTATCGTGCACCACAGAATTGCTTGGTTGGTCAATACCTGTGTTTTTGGATTCGTCAACTTTCTATTAATCAGATGGATTGCTTTCCCTCCTGAGTATGACCAGAAGAACTCGCTATGACATGGGTAAGGAAGAAGACTCCCTTTCTAACTGCCCCCGGCAAGGAAAGTGCCGCTCTACGTACCTATTCTTCCCTAGCCTCAGATCCTAATCTGGACATAGTCGTCCTTAACCCTAGTCTCGTAAAGTGGAAGGTCCTTTTTCTTGGATAGCTTGCCTACGGCCCTCCCATAAGGCGGGAAAAGGGGGAAGGGCGACCACTCCACAAGGCTCCCGTCATCCAGGCAGTGGGTTGTTTGGTGCAGGGGGCACCTGATGCACCCATCCACCACCTTCCCTCCTATTCCGAGTGGCCACCTCATGTGCCTGCAGAGCCCCTCGGTCGCGTGGTACTTCCCTTCGTGATGAACGATCATCAGGGTCTTGAGGCCAAGGATGACCATCCTTGGCTTATCCGGCTTCAGCTTCGAAAGGCGGATGGCATTTTTCCACTGCATCTAACTCTCCTTCGTGAAAGAAAGTATTTCCAACTTTCCATGCTCTTGCCGAAGCATGGCTCTGGAGGGAAGGGTTGTCGTGCTCACTGGGGCCGGGGTCAGCGCAGAGTCCGGAGTCAGGACCTTCAGGGACAACGACGGTCTCTGGGAGGACCAGCGTGTGGAGGACGTCGCGACCCCCGAAGCGTGGATCAGGGACCCGACGATGGTATGGAGGTTCTACCAGGCAAGGAGGAACCAGCTTCTCGAAGTCGACCCCAACCCAGCCCACTTCGCACTGGCGGAGTTGGAGTCCAAAGCCGAGTCCTTCACCCTGATCACCCAGAACGTCGACGACCTGCACGAGAGGGGCGGCAACAGTTCGGTGATACACATGCACGGACGACTTCGTTCCCTTCGCTGCGAGGAGACGGGCCGAAGCGAAGTCAGGATGGAAAGGGGAGACTTGGGGGCGGACTTCGTGACCTGCAACTGCTGTTCGAACGGGTCCAGGATGAGGCCCGACATAGTCTGGTTCGGAGAGATCCCCATGGAACTGGAATCTATCTACAGAGAGGTCGAGAATTGCGACGTTTTCATCGTCATAGGGAGCTCAGGACACGTCTACCCTGCCGCAGGACTGGTGAACCTGGCAAACTCTTGCGGCGCTCGTTCGATCCTAGTGAACTTCGAACTACCAATCAATGGCCGTGATTTCGACGAGGTGCACATAGGAAAGGCAGGGGAGATCCTCCCTAGTCTTGTGGATGTTTGGTTTGACTCGTAGTCAGTATTGCAATCGATTGGTACCCATCAGTATTCAACAGGAATTGGATCTAGTGACCGCCAAATGAACCAACATGCAGCACTACGATATGGTCGCCACGCTTCTGCCACAGCCCTCATTTCCTTCTTGGTCCGCGCCTCGGGAACGAGCCCTTGTATGCCCTTCACAACCCCAAGATCTCCTAGGCTCAGAACATCGGGGCGCATTAGTGAGAAAATGAGCATCATCTCGGCCGTCCAAGGCCCTACTCCCTTGAATTGCAAGAGATGATTGAGGATCGAATAATCATCCATTTCTCCATAGCCTTCGGGAAGGAGAGGGGTATCGCTGGTTGCGATTCCGTGAATGTATAGGCTCTTTTGATGTGATAAGCCACAAGATGACAAATCATCAATTGTACAGGAACNGACCGACTTCCTGTTGATTCCTCCGCACAATTCCTCTAATCGGCTGTGAATGGTATCTGCAGCNTTTACCGAAATCTGCTGCCCAACTATNCTTCGGACTAGTGTCTGGAAGATTTCGCCACGTCCAGATAACCCTTCCTTTCCATGCAGTTTGACAATTCGCCCTAGAAGTGGGTCTAACGAAAGATGTGTGACCGCATCGTCCCACCATTCGGGTCTACCTGTCTGCATGTAACCTGAGGGGAGANCTCCCCTCTATGATTTATCCCAATATGCCACTAAGGGGATTGTCCCGGAGCATCGAAGTCCGGCTGAAGATGACAAATAGGATGAGCAAGAAAACGACCACCAGCCTTCCCAGATTGATAATGGGCCGGACGTCCACAAACTTGGCAAAGTGCTCCCACCTATGAGACATACGAAATATGGGGACTTAACTTGCCCATTATGGATGAAGAAGACTGGNCATACTGGAGAGTCTTCAGCATTGGCCTATGTGTGCCATTAGTTCCATCAATTGTTCTGGTNGGGTTATTCTACCTCATCACAGATTCAGGGTTTTTGTTTGCCNTTGCATCTGCATGTATTTGGCCGATTGCAGGATTTGGCTTTGCGATTTACTCGAGGATTAACGAGAGTGACGAGTTGGCCGAAGGAGCCCTGGTATCGGGGGGTTTGGGGGCTCTGCTAGGCCTTTACCTGATCTACATGATTGTGTCCGGCTATGCAGAAGGGATGGCATCATTCTCTCAGTAGATGAATCACTATCGCGGTTACGGCGTATTATAGGTCTAGAACAAAATGCAAACTTCTGTCTTCGAGCCCCTCACGGCGATAGAATCGATGGGAGTCCAGACGGTGATTGCTGCAATCCAAATGAAGGCTGGAGCACCCCTGTTCTCGTGCGTGAGAACCGAGCCAAGAAAGTAGAAACCCCCCAACTCCCTGGCTACGGTTTCCCTCATCAATCACTAGATCTTCAACATATAGGTAGCTTCCTCGAGAGAGCATCGCGGAGAACACAAATCCTGCAATGCCAAGAAGTCGGCCATTCGGATCGAAAGCGCCTACGAGATTGTATCCAGTGTTCTGTTGCAGCATCTTCACCTGCTGCACATAACCCATCTCATCGGACTGATTTGGGCGCAGTTGGCGCATCAACGGCCAACTTGTTCGAATGTCCTCCGAATCGTCTAGATGCCTAACAGAAAACGCCTCTCTTTGCATGCGATTTGCTGCAAAACCAATTCTAAAGTAGTTCGTAACAGAGCTAAGATTCTTGACTCATTCTTTCTCGGATTCTTTGACCCACCATTTCGCACCATCCCCTTGTTCCACCCCATCCTTTGACCCCCTGGTCGGAGCTTCGCTCAGGATCACCCTCGTACCGTCGTTCTCCACCAGGTGGTGTCCCTGCGAATCGTACTTGGGTTTGTCCTGCATTGTAAAGGAGAGAGTTGCACCCAAGGCGAGTAGGAAGACTCCGCCGCAGCAGAAACCCGCTCCCCCTATTGCCCCTAGAATCCCCATGACGCTCGGGTCCTCCCTAATCATGACCCCGCTACTCCCCTGTTTGTCATCCGTAAATCGGATCTCGTACCACCCCGAATCATCAATCCAGATCTCGCCGATGTACTGGAAACCCGGGATATCCCCATCCACGTCGAAGATTCCGCAGTCATCCAATTCTTCACATGTTATGAACCGATTGTCCGCACCTCCGTCGACAACCTCAACCGACACCTCGGTCCCCTCCTCGACCCAAACGTTGTATATCGCCGTCCACTCAAAATGCCCATAATATCCGGAAGGAGTTTCCCCCTCCCACTTCAGTGTGCCACTCCAATCCTCGCTCTCTGGAGGCACATCTCCTAACTCGCTACCCCCGAATGCCATTCCTGCGATTCCCACGAGCAAGAAAACTGCTCCTAGCACTAGTGCAATCTTTGGGGCCAGTCGCATTAATTGGTAGTATGGTTCGCGATTACTAAATCGTTCCCCCTCCCCTTTTCGGCTTCCTCGTGGCTCTTTGCAATGCATGCTCCCTGAATTTCCCGTACCATGAAGAGCCCCCAGTCTTCTGGGAACGATATGGAGCACACCCTAGCGATGCAAATCGTGGGGGCCGTCTTGGTCCTCGTTGCAATAATGAAGAATAGAGATCCCATCGGAATGAACAAGAGCATATTCGGTGATGTCGAGGGCATAGAAGGCGGGCCAGCAGCATCGATGAGGATGCTTATCGGAGGAGGCTTCGCGGGGATAGGGGCAATCAACCTTTACTGCAGTTTCAACGTGGACGACGCCGCAGCAGGAGAAGCGATCCTCGTCGGTACGGCAATAGGGCTGGCTCTGGTGTTTGGCACGATTGTCTCGGCCAAGCTCAGGGGATATATGGAGAACATCCCGACGCCTCCGTTGGTTATTTTCCCGTCACTCATCGCAATATGCCTGTACTCGGCCATGATGTAGTCTTGGGTCTATTTCACGCAAGGCCTTGCTATACTGGGACGCTGGAGGATGTTTCCGCGCCATTTCCAAGCTGCACCTGAGAAGTCTCAATAGATACACTATTGTGCCTCCTTCGGGAATCGGCGAGCATGTCAATAATTGAAGCGTACAACCAAGCCATGCAGACCGGGAACCTAGAAGCAC
>PBOL01000018.1 GCA_002725315.1 Methanobacteriota archaeon
GTGACCATGGCTTCCATGGCCTCTCCCTGGATAGCGTCGCTTGGTACCACTCTGTAGAAGTGTGGGTAAGTTGCGCTGTCGCTTAGGGCTGGCGAGGTGCTCGCGTACGAGATCATTGGTATTCCAGCAGCCGAGAGGACCGCGTTGGCCCCCATCGAGGCGCCGGAGCAGGCTGCTCCAGCTACTGCAACGACGCCAGCGTCCACTAGGGCCTGTGCAGAGGTTGAAGCGACGGTTCCGTCGCAGCCCGAGTCAAGCTCTACGAGCTCGAAGTCGCCGCCGGCCGCATTGAGGTCAGCAATGGCCTCTGCGGCGGCGAAGGTGAATCCGGGCGCGAAGTTCGCGATTGGTCCGGTGATCGGGTTCAGGAACCCTATCTTCGTAGCCGTGGAGGGGTACGTGCAACTGCCATCGTCAACTTCTGCGTCGGCGTTGTAGTTGCTCGCAGTGTCGTCCATGCACCCCTTCACGGAAGGCACGAACACCGGGTTGGTTACGCCCATGTAGTGGGCAGCCAACTCGTCTGCTATGGCGTGAGCGATGTCAGCGTCGAAGCCCACGACGTTCATGTCGTCGTCGTAGCTCTCGAACGGAGGGTAGAAGGGGTCTGTGCACAGCATTAGCTGTCCGGACTCCAGAGCGCCCGTTAGGTCGCTTCCCTCGCTGGGAGTTGGGTACGCGGTCGCCGTGTCGGCGGTCGTGTCATCTGCCAGCGTTACAGCACCGTCGAAGTGCTCGCCGTAGATGAGGTCGTACTCACCCGAGTCTACCACGGCGCCGATAGCGACGTCCAGAGCGTCCAGCAGCTCGCCGGAGGTCTCCCTCACTGCGAGGCCGAAGTTCTCGTCCGAGAAGGTAACCAGTAGGTCGCCCTCCAGGGAAAGAACGGGTGCGTCTCCCATTGCATACATGACGTCGCCATTTTCCAGAGCGGTGATGACCGAGGGGAAGTCCTCGTACGCGCTGACCGTGGCCGCTGCTAGGTTCTCATTGGCGTAGATGTCCGAGGTGGTCCCGGACTGCACACCGATAGTGGTCCCTGCAGCGTTTAGGTCTGCGACGGAGGCGATGGCCGCTGAGCCAGTCCCGCCGATTACACCCTGGCTGCTTGTGTAGTAAGCCCTGGTGAAGTCAACGACCTGGTCGCGTGCTTCCGTCTTCGTCATCGCCGAAAGTATGGCATCGCACATTTCGCCGGCATTCAGGTTGGGGATGATCGGATCCCAGGCGGACTCCACCCATACAGCTTCCATGTCGGCAGCTGGGGTCAGAGACCAAGGTTCGGGGTAGGTGCACGAACCATCGTCCTCCGTAGCTTCGGCGTTGTAGTTATCGGCTGCACTGTCCGTGCATCCGGGTACTGCCACGACTACGGGGTCGTACGTGCAACTACCATCGTCAGAGGTCGCGTCGGCGTTGTAGTTGTTCGCAGTTGCGTCAGTACAACCCATTACGTCCACTGGTTCTGGTTCGTCGTCATCATCTCCCCCTGCGCAGCCAGCGAGCGAAGCCGCTAGCATGCTCAGGGTAAGCATCATTGCAATCATTTTCTTGCTTGTCATAGTGTTCTCACTATCCGTAGCCCCCGCGTGAGANGATTGAGTTATAGAGGTTGTTGATATATCCTTTATAAGCAAAGTACTAAAATATGGGTCTAGTGCCAGAGAATCGAGGTTTTGGTAGGGTTCGTTTTCACGGCTTCGCTANTACGAAGAGGCTCTTCCATCCGAGAGGATGAAGTTGTTGTTTTCCCCCGCTGTACCATGAAGGAGCCGATGGACTATGCCTCCAGCGGTGTCGACATTGATTTGGAGGGCAGGGCCGTAGCTAGCCTGATAGGTTCGCTTGGCTCCTCTGCAAGGGAACCCGGNCAACTTGGTGCTCCGGTACCCCTCCCNGGCGGCTTCGGGGGAGTCATNGAGTTCGGGGACTCGTGCTTGGCGCTGGCCACCGACGGGGTTGGCTCGAAACTTCAGATAGCCACTGAGCTGGGCGAGCTTGGGGGTGTGGGGATAGACTGCATTGCTATGAACGTCAACGATCTAATTTGCGTCGGTGCGGAGCCTCTGGCCTTCGTGGACTACATCGCAGTCCCTGAGGCCGATCCCTCTGTCCACTCGGCTCTCGGAGANTCCCTATCCGAGGGGTGTTCTAGGGCTAGGGTGACTCTGGCCGGCGGGGAGACGGCTACGCTGCCTGGAATCGTGAGGGATTTGGACCTCTCCGGGACGGCTCTGGGATGGTTCCCAAGGGGTTCGGGGATAACCGGTGAAAGGCTGGAGGAGGGAGATGTCCTGATAGGCCTGCCAAGCAGCGGAGTGCACTCGAACGGTTACACTCTTGTCAGGGCAGTCTTGGATAGGTCGGGATGCCAGTTGGATCAGCCGGCACCGTTCGACCCTANCCATCGGTCGAGGACAGTGGAAAGGTTCCAAGAAGAACCGGAAATAACCCTCGGCGAGGTCCTCCTAAACCCTACCAGGATCTACGTGGACCCCTTGGTAGACCTCGTGAAGAGTTCGATGAGCGATGAGGGGGTGTGCGATCACGGTTCCATCAAGGCGATGGCACATATCACCGGAGGCGGGCTTTCGAACCTCCTGAGGCTGCATGATTCACTGGGATGGCACATCTCCGACCCGCTTGAGCCGCAACCCGAGTTCGGTTGGATTGCAGAGATGGGTTCGATAGGTAGCCGAGAGATGCATCGCACGTTCAACATGGGGATGGGGATGCTCGTGGCGGTTTCTCCCGGGGTCTCTTCGGACGTTGAGGGCTGGCTATCATCAAGACTGGCTGGGACAAGGGTCGTCGGTGAGGTCGTTTCGAATGGGAGAATGGTGACTCACGTAGACCCGCAGGTGACGTTCTCGGAGTACTGAGCACGAGTCAATCCCTTTTGTGCAGAGTGCCTGCGGGAGGCGTGGACGGGGCATTCGCGCACATGGAAGGAAGGACCTNCCTGCTACTTCCTGGAAGGCCCGAAAAGGGTGTGCTCGGGCCAGGTGCGAAGGAGGGCGGTACTGTGTTCTACAACCCTGCTATGTCTGGAAGCAGGACCCGTAGCGTCCTGCTGATGAGGTACGCAATAGGTGCTGGGTTTCTCGGGGAGGGCGACATCTACGCCTTAGATGGGCTAACCGCCTCGGGGCTACGGGCCAGAAGATGGTTGAACGAGCTTCCCGCGGGCATGGCTAGTAGGATNAAGGCGACAATCGTCGACTTGGACGAAGACGCGCTCGAATGGGCAAAGGCGTCGCACGAGGAATACCCCCCTCATCACGGAGAAGGCGAGATTTCCGCTGTTCGGGGCGACCTCAGGAAGGAGGCGCTCAACAGCGGTAGGCATTGGGTTGACATCGACCCGTATGGAACCCCCATNCCCTTCATCGACTCGGCAATGCAGTCACTTGCTCGAAGCAGCGTTCTCGAGGTGAGCGCTACTGACACTGCAGCACTGACGGGCTCTTCCAAGAATCCTCTTCTTAGGAGGTATGGAGCACGAGTTAGGACGGACTGCCTGTCTCACGACTCCGGATTGAGGGTCCTGCTGNCCACAGTCGCGAAGGTGGCGGCGAGGCATGACAGGTCCATTCGACCGCTGGTCTCGATATGGGATTCCCATCACTTGAGGGTCTCGGTAAGGGTTCAGAAGAGCGTGGGCTCCGCAAACGATCTGGAGGAGTCGCTGGGCTGGAGGGTCTTCTCTCCGACAGAGGATGAGGTGCGGGAGTCAATTTCGTCCGGGCTCCACCACGACAGTACCTGCGAGTTCCTNCCAATGCACTGCATGCTCCCCCTTGGCTCAAGGGTGGATCGTTCAGACCCGCGCGTCTCAGGCCCTCTCTGGGTCTCTCCCATTGGGGATAGCGAGGCAATGGGGTCGATGACGGAAGAGGCGGCAATCGATTCCTGCGGACCCAGGNAGTTGGGAGANGGACTGGATTGGGAACCCAGAGATTTGGAGCTCGAGCGGAGGAGGGTCGCCAGGAGCGTCAGGAACATCGCGGAGGAGGGAGCGGTNATCGGCTCCTTCCACCACGTTGTGGTCGACGACCTAGCTTCTTGGATAGAAACCGGGGCTCCTCCGAGCCCGTCTAAGATGGTCGGGATTCTGAGGGAAAGGGGGCATGGGGCAGGCCTCTCCCACTACGGTAGGCCCTCATTCAGGACTGATGCCCCATGGGAAGAGGTCGTGGATGCGGCCCTATCCCTTCAACCGCCGATGTAGGACATCTCTATCCTGGGTAGAGAGGATGTTTCGGATGACCTCAGTTCGCTGTACCTATCGGTCCTTCGCCGCCACACCGCCGCTATGGCATCGGTGAGGACATCTGTATCGGAGTCTTCGTGGATGATGGCCCTCAAGTCGTGCCCCCCGGAAGCGAATAGGCAGGTGAATAGGTGGCCATCGGCGGAAAGTCTGGCCCTTACGCAGTCACCGCAAAACGGTGACGAGACCGAGGAGATGAAGCCAATCTCNCCGGACCCGTCTGAATGGGCCCACCTCGAGGCCACGTCACTGGGGGACTCGGGCTCTACGGGAACCAGGTCGAATTCCCCCCTTAGGTGCTCAAGCATGTCATTCGAGCTCACAACCTGCCCAGGGCTCCATCCATTCGTCCTTCCAACGTCCATGTACTCGATGAAGCGTACCGTGACGCCTGTCCCCCTGAACTTGCGAACCAGCGCGGGTACCTCTGACTCGTTCACGCCTCTCTGTACCACGCAGTTCACCTTCACGGGCCCGAGATCGTTGTCCAATGCAGACTGAATGCCCTCTAGCACGTCCTCGACGGGGACGGTGCAGTCGGCCATCATTGAGTGGATGTCCGGGTCCAGGGCATCCAGGCTTACAGTGACCCTGTCGAGACCCGAGGCAGCCAAAACCTCGGCATGCCTTGAGAGGAGCGAGGCGTTCGTGGTCAGCGCGGTCTCGACCCCTGTCTCGGAGAGCATGGACACTAGCTCTTCCAGTCCGGGCCGTAGAAGTGGCTCGCCACCAGTAATCCTGACCTTCTTGAGGCCCAGGGGAAGGCAGGCCTTCACGAACCTGTGTATCTCAGGAAACGAAAGTAGGGCCCTCTTCGGGAGGAATGTGTGCTCTTCCCCGAACCTCTCCCTNGGCATGCAATATCTGCACCTGAAGTTGCATCTGTCAGTCACAGAGATGCGGAGGTCCCTTAGCCCCCTTCCCATCTTGTCGCGCAGCACGATTACCACGGTCCGGTATGCGGTGAAGAGTTTGACTGAGAGAGAACAGGTTGAAGAGAGGGTGAATGCTGGGGGTTTCCAGTATGCTGGAGATTACGGACAAGGCAAGGGAGATGCTGGACCAGTTCGCCGAGCAGGCGGAGGACTCCGATGGCATCTCATTGAAGGTGGAAATCATTGGACGCGGGCCCAAGGGCTTCCAGTACGACCTGCAACTNATCGGCAAGGGCGACTCGCTCGATGACGATGCCGAATTCGAGGTCGATGGGATGACCGTGTTCGTCGGTTCGCGCAGCGTGCCATACCTCGAGGGGACTGTTCTCGACTACAAGGAGACCCTGATGGGAGGCGGCTTCAGCTTCGAAAACCCCAACCCGCTGTGGATAGATGACGTCTCCAAGGCAGTTGCAGAGGTGATTGCCGAGAAGGTCAACCCGGTAGTGGCAACCCACGGGGGGCATGTCGATCTTATCGGGGTGGACGAGGGCAAGGCAATCATCGCATTCGGTGGCGGCTGCCAGGGATGCGGCATGGTCGATGTGACCCTAAAGCAGGGCGTAGAGGTAATGATCACAGAGGGAGTGCCCGGGGTCTCTGGAGTAGTGGACATCACTGACCACTCCGCGGGTACAAACCCGTTCTACTAGTCAGTACACCATCGGGACATCGTCCTCGTCGTCATCGGNGCCGGGAGCTGGGAGGGCAGTGGACTGCGCTCTCTCGAATGCCTCCCTGACCCTCTCTTCGATGTTCTTGGCGTCCTCCAGGAGGCCCCCGACCGGTATCTCGATGCCGACCAGGTCGCTTAGTCCCTCGATTGCAATCAGGGCCGCTCTTGCATCCGGGTACATCGGGTTGCACTCGGCGAGAAGCGCGGTGACGTCTAGCCCCCTCCTCTCTCCCTCCGCGATGAGGTACCCGGCAATTCCCGCGACGACCCCCTGCTGTATCCTCTGGATGCTGGAGTTGTCTAACTGCTCCCTACCTATTCCAGTGGATGAGACGCCCCATAGCTCACTCTCCTCCTTGATTCCTAGGTCGTTGCTGACTACTCCATCGATGACGATGAGTCTGTCGAACCCTCCCTTGGTGAACCATTCCAGGACAGTGTTTGCGAAGTACACGTCATGCTCGCTGGGGAACTGGATCTCGGAGGTGAATACGCCAACTCCCTCTCCCTGGTAGACCCTCACTGGGTGCTTAGGCACTGAGTCGTGAATCAGNGCGACTGCGGGGAAATTCGGGTGAAGGACCGTGCCCATTGGATTCAACTCGAGAGAGCCGATGAGGTGGGATGTGGCAATNACTCCCACGGAACCGACTGTCGAGAAGCCGCAGATTGCCGTGCCGCCCAGCCTAGATGGGTCGGCCTCAGAGTGCAGGACCAGTGGATATCCGTCGCTGGAATCTTCGCTCACGCTCCNTCCCTGTGGGGATGCTCTTTCAATATCACGGCTTCTGGAGCCGGGTTAGGACTGTTAAGGAAATACAGTGAAAATTAACCTGATAAGTGACCACGCACAGCAGTAATCGTGGCGGCGGACTCTCCGAGGGACATTGGGAGCATGTACCTAGTTCTCGGTACGAAGGAGATCAATCTGGCGGACTACACCAAGGAGGCAAGCGACAGGTGGCTCAAGGTCACCCCCCAGGACACGTGGTCNTCATCCCTCTCGAGGGTCAGGATAGCGAGGCAGGAGGCTCTGGAGAGCACCATGGAGGCAATCAGGATCAGCGGCTTCCCCGATAGGGGGTCGTCCTTCGGCAAGCTACTAGGATCCAGTGGCATAGAAANGCGCTCTGACGTAGTGCTAGCGGCCATCCAATACCTGAGATCGGTCGAGAAGGAGGAAAGGTCCCCTCCTAGGGAGATCAGGGGTCTGATCGAGGAGACAGGGAAGTGGACCAAGAGGTCGGTTCGCAAGTGGAACGTCTCGCTGTGCATAAACAGGATGCTAGCGGGGGGNGCCGAGGACGGTTCCCCCTTCCTCGAGTACCCCCGAAGGAAGCCTAGGAAGAACGGTTTCGTGGTACTTACCGAGGCAGGAAGGGACCACTTGGACCGTCTCTCGCTGAACAGGTGATCGAATGGCAGAGGNGAGNAAGGACTGGTCGTTCACCTCGCATATTGGCGAGGATCTCCGGGGCGCNGACCTCTCGGGGGCCAACCTNAGGAGGGCCATCCTGGACAACGCGGACCTCGAGGGCGCAGACCTCTCGGGGGCTGACCTGCGAAACGCNTCCCTGAAGGGTGCCAACCTGATGAAAGCCGCATTGGACGGAGCCGACCTCCGGGGGGCCAGGATGGTCAAGGCCCGCCTCGGGCTCTCTAACCTGCAGGGTGCCAGGCTGGATGGTACTGACATGAGGGGAATCCGAGGAAAGTACGCGGTATGGAGGAGCGCCAACTGGTGGGACGCCACCATGGACGAGTCTCTGACAAAATCGCTGACGAAGAAGTGGCCGAGGGAGCAGTAATGCACTCAGGATACAAAGAGGACATTTGTTCCTACGTCTAAACCACGAAATGAGAGGGTGTAGTAGGTTGTCGCGCCTCCATCAATATGGATTGTAAGTTGCATTTTTTCGCCTTCTTCGGGATAGCAAATCTTGAGTGCAATATCTGTCTTGACATACATGCCATGCTCGATGATTTCCGAGTCAACTATTTTTGCATCCAAACCGGCTGTATTGGTGCCATCAAGAAGAGTTGAGCCATATGGATTCGAGCTAACTATTGTGTCGCCGTCATAGCCTGCGAAGGGCTCAGAAACGCAAGTTACTGTCCATGATACTTCTCCTGCTGTAACTTCATCTGAGCCAGCGGCCAGTGTCCAGTGTAGCTGCATTTCGAATCCCAATACCTTCAACGAAGAAATCTGGTCATTGCATCCACCACCTCCACAATTCTTTGGAAGCGCATTAGCGTTAATCGAAGCTAATGAATGGTCGCCCCCGGACAATCTTGCAGACCAACCAGAGAAGTCATCTTCATCGTACAGAATTACTTCGCATCCGGCGTCTATCTTGATCGTTGTAGCATCGTCTGAAACGGCTTCGTTTACACCATCGTTATCTGGATCCAGGAAGTCGTTTCCAGCATACGACCCCACCGGGTATGTTGCAGACCAGCCACCAAATCCGCTGTGCTGGAACAGTTCGGCCTCACAATCCGAATCTCCTAGGATGTAGGCGGATGTCAGAATGGCTTTTTTTGAAAGTGACAAGCGAGTATCGTTAGACGTGTCTTCTCCTTTTTGCTGGAGATTCTCTACAGATTTGATTATGACTGTAGAGGCGACCGCCGCGACCAGAATCAGAGCGATGAACACAATCATCGCACCAATGCCAATTGATCCCGAGTCCCCCTTCACGTTACATGAAGTTCGACTAGGGATAGAAACGTTGCGAATTTGAGGTCACTCTTGGGCCATCTTCGCCAAGCCTTCCCTCATCCAGTCTGGTACTGGTATCTTCCTCTTGACCTCTCCCATATCGGTGCAGACGGTCACTTGATCGGCCGTCCAGCAGAGGGTTCCTTCCTGGTTCCTGAACTCGTAGTGCCACGAGATTGAGGTTTTC
>PBOL01000019.1 GCA_002725315.1 Methanobacteriota archaeon
GAAATTAAGGTTAGCCCGGACAATTGAAATCGAGTCTCTGGGTGTGAAGATGCGTGAATGAGTACTGGAGTGGCGTTACTGAACTGGATGGGGCCGATGCTGAGGAACATTGGGTTGCAGTAGAGCCAGAGGTTTCAATCAGAGTTATGATCTGGAAACCTAGAGAGGGGGGTGAGCCATCCAAGGGAACTGTCGTGATGGTCCCCGGGTGGGGTTCAATGTTCGAGGGATGGCGTCCCCTTGTCTCAGAGTGGGTGAAGAGCAGGCATCTGGTCTACATTGAGACAAGGGAGAAGGCTAGCTCTAGAATCAGCAGGAAGATTTCAAAGTCTGACTTCTCGATAGAAAGGCACTCCAAGGACATAGCAACAGTCCTAGAGATACTGGATATCGATCATTCTAGTATCGACTGGTACTCCTCTTCTCTTGGTTCGACTCTGTTAATCGACGCATACCAGAGAGGTGAGTTGGGTGGTAGGAGCTCTGTACTACTGGCCCCAAACCCCGATTTCAAATTCCCACTGTGGTCCCGAGCGATAATCTACTCGCCCCTCCCCATGTTTGCATTCAGGAAGATGGTGGGCTTCGTCGCCTGGGTCGTAGACAAGCGGACAAAGGAGGAGGGTCAGAAGATTCGTTATCGCAGGGCACTACTGGCCCAGGACGTGCCTAGGATGGTGCTTTCAGCGAGATGGAACTTGAGATACAGCCTGCCCGAGGATCTCTCTGGGATAGAGGTACCATGTGCTGTGATGACTGCCAGCTCAGACACCCTGCACGATTTCAGCAAGGTAGAGAGGATTGCGGACTCGATTCCAAATTGCGAGATGATAGAAGTCCCTTCAAACCAGTATGCACATGAGCCAGACGTCCTCCGAGAGATACAAAAATTCCATTCTTCGATAGAATAAATCGCCACTTCTTCCATCGATTGCCTGATGAAGGGCAGTCGGGCCGCCGATTACTGATTAGCATGCGCGAGCAGTCATCATCGTTCGAGATCGCTCGGATCGTAAGCGAGCTTTCGGAGATGATCGGGGCGAGGTTGAGGAAGGCATACCAACCCCACTATGAGCAGATAGTTCTGCGATTGAATCGCAAGGGATTGCCCTCCACGGACCTGGTCATTGTCAGGGGTCAAAGGGCCTACGCGTCAAACAGAGACCGTCCGATGCCATCCAACCCCTCTCAGTTCGCCATGATCCTGAGAAAGCATCTGAACAACTCCAGGCTTGTGGGGGTGGAGCAGTTTGGCTTCGATCGAGTAGTCAAACTAACCTTTGAGCATGGTGGGGGAAAAATGGGCCTGGTGATTGAGCTCTTCAGAGACGGGAACATATTGTTGCTGGAGGGTGATGGAACGATTATTCGTCCATTGACTCATGCTAAGTACGCGAGTCGTTCACTGAAGAAGGGCGTGAAGTACTCGCCACCCCCCGAGACCATCGATCCTCGTTCCATGGACAGGGGGGCGTTAGACAAGATACTCGATGGAAGCGAACACGATCTGATCCGTACGCTGGCCGCTAGGGCAAACCTAGGGAGGGTTTACGGAAGTGCTGCTTGCAATATTGCCGGCTTGGATGAAAAGTCTGAGGCCAGAGCCCTGACTAAGGAAGAGAGGAGTTCACTCGAGGAGGCAATACAAGTGATGGTGGCTCAGCTTTCCAGCGGTTCGGGTGGGAGAGTTTGGATGTCGGATCCCGAGTCCAAGAATTCATGGGAAGAATCCGAAGGAGAGTCATCTAGAGATTCTGCATCTTCTGGAATCGTAGAGTTCTCACCCATCGAACTACCTCAAATGAATCAGGGGCTGATGGTCAATCTCCCCTCACTATCACTAGCCTACGACGCGATTTTTGGCTCTCATGACGCTGCAGCCTTCATTCGCAGGGAGGAGGAGAGGCTGGTCGAGTCCGGAGAACATGATTCCGAAGAAGGAGGGAGGTTGGAAAGGAGGGCCTTGCAGCAAAGGTCGGCGATAGAGCGTTTCAAGGAGAGGGCCAGCATTACCCAGGAGCTTGGGAAATCGATTGAGGATAACTGGGAGCACGTGGACTCGCTACTTGGCCAATTGAGGACCGCCATTGACAGAGAGGGTTGGCACGACATAGCGGACAGGGCGTTCGAAGTAGATTGGATTGACAGCGTGGAGCCGTCAAAGAAAACCGTAGTAGCGTTCCTACCTGATGAGGATAATGAGCCTGGGGCCAGCGTGACACTTGAGGTCGAGAAGACAGTACACCAAAACGCTCAGAGATACTTCGAGGAAGCTAGAGTCCAGAAGAGCAAGGCAAAGGGGGCCCAAGAGGCGCTAGATAGGACCGAGAAATCGAGAGAGAGGGCTGAGAAGAGAGCTGCAAAGAGTGCCGCTTCTGGAAAGCTTCGGGGCAAGAAGAGAAGCAGGAAATTCTGGTTCGAAAAACATCGATGGGCAGTCCTCTCAGGTGGGAACCTACTCATTGGAGGAAAAGACGCAAAGGGCAACGACGTTGTGGTTCGAAAGCACCTTACCTCCAACGACCTGTACTTTCACGCTGACCTACATGGCGCTCCATCTTGCTCACTGAAGCTAAAGGATGGCCTGGTCATAAACAAGAGTCCATCAGGAAGTGTACCAGAGGGCGTGGCATCTCTGCAAATTGTGCAGAACTTGGGAGAGGATGCCGAAGACGCTAGAGACCTGCCAGAAGAAGTACTCAATGAGGCCGCACAGATCGCGGTTTGCTGGTCAAGGGCTTGGGGTAGTGGAGGAGCAGCAGCTACCGCTTTCCATGCCAGATCAAGTCAAGTCTCGAAAACCACTGAGACCGGAGAGACTCTTGCTCGGGGTTCATTCGTTGTTAGGGGGAAGAGGAGTTGGCACCGGGACCTTCCATTGGAGTTGGCAATTGGACTAGCGGTGGTAAATGGGGTTCCAATTCCGGTTTCAGGGGTTCCATTTGCGATTTCGGAATTGTGTGACAGGTGGGCAAAAATAGTTCCGGGTAGGGTGAAAAAGGAGGAGGTGGCGAATAGAATCTCGAAATCTACTGGCTTGGCACAAGAGGATGTTCTTTCCTGCCTGCCTCCGGGCGGGTGCTCAATCGAAGATTTCGGACTGACTCAACCCTGAGTTGATGACTTCCACTCTGGATAGGTGATTGCGTACATCACTGAGTCGGTAAAATGGTCATAGAGCCACTCCCTGTCCTTCGAAATTCCCTCCATCCTCAAACCCAATCGCTCTGCTACTGCACGACTGGCATGGTTTTCCACAGCAGACTCCAGGACGAATCGATGGAGTCCGAGGCCTTCGAAGCAATGTTCCATCAGGCTGTTGCAAGCCTTCGTGACGTATCCCCTCCCCATATGGGACTCAGACAACCAATACCCAACTCCACACCCCTTGTTTGCCCAATCAATCCAATTAATGCTAATCGTACCGATTATTTCACCATGGAATCGGATTGCATAGAATGCACCCTTTCGCTTTTCAAAGTCGTCTATGCAGATGGCGATGAAAGAAATCTCGTCTTGGAGCGTTTTAGTGTCGTCTAGCCATGGGAGCCACTCCCTAAGATATGCCCTATTTTCCTCGATTTTGAGGAACATCTCCTCTGCATCGTCATCTTTTACGATACTCAGTTCCAGTCCTTCCTCGACAATCAAACCAGGAGCAAGAGATCTGCGCGATAGGCGACTAGAATCTGAAATATCGCCATCGACGCCCATGCCAATGCGAATGGATGTTGGCATTTGATTGGTTCTCATAATTGCGACAACCCTTCAAGTGCCATCGTTCTGGATGACTCATGGGTGGATACGGGGGGTCTGGAAACTGGACCTACGGCGATTACCTAATGCTTCACGATTTGCTCAAATTGCAGGGGGATGAGCGGGGAGTCTCGTCTGATGAGATGCACTTCATCATAGTCCACCAGACCTTTGAGCTCTGGTTCAAGCAGATTATCAGGGAGTTGACAGAGGCGAGAGACATCCTCGGGCAGATTCCAGTACCCGAAGATGACGTTCCTCGGGCAGTTGATCATCTAGCACGTACAACAGAGATATTCCGTCTGATGGCAAACCAGTGGACCGTGCTTGAGACTTTGACACCCCAGGGGTTTCTCGCTTTCAGGGACGGCTTGGGAACTGCCTCCGGTTTCGAGTCCTTCCAGATGCGAGAGTTCGAGGCCCTCCTCGGATTAGAAGCAGATGACCGCTTGTTCGGTGTCGACCCCCTTGAGACATTCAGGAAGCTCGCGGAGAGAGGAGGCGAGGACAAGGATGTTCTCGAAAGATTGGAGGCAAGAGTGCAGGAAGATTCTCTCTATGGGTCTCTGAAGAGGTGGATAGAGAGGACTCCGATAATGGGCTCATCATACGGAAGTGCAGGAGACGAAGAAACGGTCGAAGGATATGTCAGAGAACATCTGAAGGCGCATCGTAGAATAGGCGACCAAGCAGTGGAAAAGATGGCTTCCCTAGGAAACCGAGACCCGGGGTCAGTCAGAGAAAGGATGGATTCGGCACACGAGTCTGCTACTGCCTTCCTCATCCCCGATGGGAATGTTAGCCGTGTGAGAGCTGGTCTGCTTTTCATCGAATCTTACCGAGAGCTTCCACTCCTTACTTGGCCTCGGAGGCTCATTGATGCGTTTGTAGAACTTGAAGAAGCCATGGCTAAGTGGAGGCATGACCATGCCAGAATGGTGGAGAGGATAATTGGGAAGAGAACCGGAACCGGTGGAACCAGTGGGGTAGACTACTTGGATGCAACAGCCAGATACAGGATATTCAAGGATCTATGGGAAGTAAGGACCATCCTAGTCAAACCTCAGGATAGGCCAGAACTGAGGAATTCTGAATTCTACGGATACCAGGTTGATTCATGAAGAAATGCCAATAGTCGCAATCGTGCCATTGAAGGCAGAGTCGCCACTGGATAGGTCGTGAACCAGCCGGTAATCTGTGCATTTGCAAGGACACCAGTAGGAAAGTTCAGGGGAGCCTTGTCGGAATACAGCGCAGTCGATCTAGGGACAATGGCAGTCTCCGAGCTACTCAGTAGGGCGGGTATTGATCCTGCCAGTGGGGTTATCGATCAGGTGTACATGGGACAGGTTCTACAGGCTGGTTCAGGCCAGGCCCCAGCGCGACAGGTAGCGATTTCGGCAGGAATGCCAGTGAGTACCCCCTGTACAACAGTAAACAAGGTATGTGGCTCGAGCCTGAAGGCTGCAATGATTGCCTCCACAGAAATTATCGCGGGTGTTTCGGAAATTGTTGTTGCAGGTGGGATGGAGTCAATGAGCAACTCACCACTCTTCGTCCGAAATGCAAAGAAGGACGAGGACGTGTCCTTTTCTTCACTTGAGTCAATCATGATGAGTGACGGACTTAGCGATGCCTTCACAGGGGAATCAATGGGAAACACCGGAGAGACAGTAGCCGAAGAATTTGGAATAACCAGGCAGGATTCCGATGCTTTCGCTGTCCGTTCTCACAATCTTGCAGAACAGGCGTGGAACGAGGGTTGGTTTGACTCGGAATATTTCCCCGTAGGTGATTTGGATAGAGATGAGGGCATTCGCCCGGGTTCCACCGAAGAGGTTCTCTCCGGACTAAAGGCCGTATTCAAAGAAGGAGGGCAAGTTACTGCTGGGAATTCCAGCCAAGTCTCCGACGGTGCTGCTGCCGTGCTAATTGCATCCGAGGATTCAGCGGCAAAGCACGGTCTTCCGATTCTTGCTAGGATTGTGGGATTCTCAACGTCAGGAGTAGAGTCTCACAGGGTCATGTCGGCCCCAATCCCGGCAGTGAACAAACTACTGGAGAAAACTGGGAAGTCCATGGGCGATGTGGACATATTGGAGCACAACGAGGCCTTCGCTTCTGCCTCGTGCGCGATCAGGGGTGCTCTAGGCTTTGAGGGAGGCGAATTCAATCCCCATGGAGGAGCAATAGCAATTGGCCACCCCCTTGGTGCGACAGGTGCCAGATGCCTCATGACTTTGGTGAGCGCACTCTCAAGAACCGGGGGGAAGAGGGGGATTGTCACGGTTTGCCTAGGAGGGGGAAATGCCGTAGCAATGATGGTTGAGACTCCCTAGTATGTATCAGAGCATTATTGATTCGGAGTCATAGACCTTATTTGGGGGTCGCTGGTGGCCGCCCCGATGGTTGAACCAGCACGTGCCCATACACGCTTCGAAAAGGCGAGAATAATCGGTGCCAGGGCCCTGCAAATTAGCATGGGTGCCCCCCTTTTCGTTTCAGAAGACGAATTGAGAGAGAAGTTCAGTGAGGAGTTGATTCAGCTTTACGGAGTTGACGACGCTAAGGAGAAGGTGGTCCTTGACCCGATGAAGATAGCCACCCTGGAATATGAGCAAAACCGGATTCCTATCGACATAGACCCCCATCTCGAGGAAGAGTGAAGCGTCACAGTCCCTTACGGTAAGTGATTACCATTGCCTACATTGATTAGCTCTAGGAATGTTACCGGGACCTTAATCGGACTAACCATAATCGTAATCGCTGTTGGGGGAGTAATCAGGATATACGACGCGGGAGAGTCTTGTCCGGATTGGCCTACATGTTTCGGAACATGGGGATTTGACGTTTCAGAGGCCGAGCAGGAAGCCTGGTACGAAGAGAATCCCAACGAGATTGATTCACGTGGATCGGGTCATCGTTACTCTACTTTCCAGATTTTCACAGAGTGGTTCCACCGAATATTGGCTGGAGCAGTACTTGGTCCACTCGTTCTTTTCAACTGGTGGTTGGTCAGGAAGGAAGACTGTCATGGGTCGGAGCCCCTAATGGCTTCAACGATATCAGTAATTCTAATTCTCTGGCAGGGGGCTGTTGGATGGCTAACGGTAAAGCTGGATAATGAAAACTGGAGCGTTGCCCTGCATCTGGGAAGTGCGCTAGCATTCACACTTTGTCTGATTTGGCTTTGGCTGGCATTGTCCAGGAGTAATGGGGATGATCTTTCTTGGAGGGGTTTCGGTTTCGGTTTCTCGGACAAATGGAGGACTACGATTGGATGGCTCGCCGTTGGTGCATTCGTTTCGTTGTTCTCTGGGACTTTCGTTTCTACGACACCCGGAGCGAACTTAGGCTGCGGTGTTTCTGGTTTCCCGGAATCATGGCCCCTGTGTGGCGGAGTAATCGCTGATAGCGTTGAAGACGTCATCCTTCAGTCCCAAATGATCCACAGATGGTTTGTGGCAGCGATTGGGGCATTATTGATCGCTGCATCTTACGTATCCTGGAACGAGTCACAAGATTCTGAGAGTTCAATTTGTGCGAGGAATTGGATATGGCTAGCGACCATAGCATTCATCTCAAACTCACTGATTGGGGCAACATACATACTCTCTTGGGACATTGAGGAAAATGGATTCACAGAATTCCTTTCCCTGATTCACCTAATTCTCGCTTCATTGGTGTTCCTCGTTCTTTCCACGGCATGGTTGGGCTCAAAAACAAAGATGTGGGAGGAAGCGTAATGGCGAAGTCATCCGATTACTTTGCACTAACGAAGCCCAGAGTAGTAGTGCTCTTGCAGATTACCGCACTTTGTGCAGTAATTGTTCATGATGTACTTGATTCGGAATTCGGAATTGGGTCTATTGAGACGATGGGAATAGTATTCGTGGGAGGGTACCTAACGGCGGGAGGCGCGAATGCGATTAACATGTGGTACGATAGTGATATAGATCCCAAAATGACCAGGACTGCCAACAGGCCTATTCCCTCAGGTTCAATTTCAGAGTCAGCTGCCTTGACTCTGGGAGTCTCTCTATCCATAATTGGAGTGGTGTGGTTTGCAGTCCTTTCTAACGGAGTTGCTGCATTTTGGTCGGCCTTCAGTATCTTATTCTATGTGTTCGTATACTCAATCTGGCTAAAGAGGAGAACGCAACAGAACATAGTAGTGGGTGGAATTGCCGGTTCGACGCCACCCGTAATCGGTTGGGCGGCATGCGAGGAGGGGTTGGCGATTTCGTTGGACTCTCCCTTATCCGCAATTGAGTCACTAGTCGATATAGGCAGCCTAATGCCCTGGTTGATGTTCTTGCTAATTTTCCTGTGGACTCCTCCGCACTTCTGGGCACTGGCTCTATATCGCTCTGGCGAGTATGCCAATGTTGGAGTCCCTATGTTGCCAAACGTCAAGGGTCCGGAAAGGACGATCAAGGAGATGAAGGCATATGCTGTGCTACTGATATTGCTGTCGCTTTGCGTGCCACTGAGCTACGGAGAAATTGACGAGGGGGATGCCGCGTACCACATTCTAGGATGGACTGTGATTATTTTGAGCGTGTGGTATGCTTCAACAGTTTGGAGGATCGACATTTCGGAGGAGCCCGATGAAACGGGTAGAATCGCAAGTGCCGCCAGTTCATTCTTCGTTTCGATGCTTTACCTAGCAATGATGTTTGCAGTTCTCGTCACTGCTAGCCTTGGGACTATTGGTGCTGCGCTAGGGGCCGTAGCCACAATTTCTTCAATCAGTAAAATCGAGCTTGGTTCCAGTTCCTAAGTCCCCGATGGTTTCAAACACCGACCCAACCATCGAGCGCCACAGGTGAGGCGATGGACGAGCAGGACCTGATTTACGACTGGAACGAGATTGATTACGAAATCAATCGGGATGCTTCTCAACATCCACATGAGTTGTGGTTCGACGATGAAACTCTACGCGATGGATTGCAGAGCCCAAGCGCAAGAAACCCCACAATTGAACAAAAGATAGAGTTGCTTGACTACATGGAGAAGTTAAGCATCCAGAAGGTAGATCTGGGCCTTCCGGGAGCTGGTCCATTTCACGTAAACCATATCGATGCTATGCTAGGCCACATGGGCGAAAACGGGTACGAGATTAGGCCGGGTTGCGCAGTAAGGACCGTAGTTTCGGACATCGAACCCCTGGTCGAACTGCAAGCAAAGCACGAGAGGCAGATCCAGGCTAGCGCTTTCTTGGGGACCAGCCCGATTAGGCAATTTGCAGAAGGGTGGGACATGGAGAGGATTCTTTCCACTGCCGAGGAGGCAGTGACTTTCGCAGTTGACAATGACATCCCAGTAATGTTTGTTACCGAGGACACCACTAGGAGCAAGCCAGAAGAAATCAAGGAAGTATACTCTAGGGCCATAGAACTCGGGGCGGACAGAATCTGCATTTGTGACACGTGTGGGCACGTAACCCCGAATGGCGTAAGGAAACTACTACGCTTCATCCAGGACGAGGTGATTCCGGACACTGGAGTCAAGAGGAGGGACATAGAGGTAAACTGGCATGGTCACCAAGACCGAGGTCTGGGGGTTGCAAACAATCTCGCTGCTTACGAAGCAGGGGCCGATGTGATTCATGGGACGGCCCTAGGAGTTGGTGAGAGGGCTGGAAACGCACCACTTGATCAGACTCTTGTCAATCTGAGCCTAATGGGCGTGATCAAAAATGACCTTACCGCATTGAGTGAGTACATGAAAAAGGCTCATGAGTACGTAGAAGTGGCTCTACCTCACAACTATCCTGTATTTGGTGAAGACGCATTTGAGACGGGAACTGGGGTCCATGCTTCAGCAGTAATCAAGGCAATGAGGAAGGGAGACAACTGGCTNGCAGACCGGGTTTACTCCGGGGTTCCGGCGGGAGACTTTGGCCTTCAGCAGGTAATTCGTATCGGTCACATGAGTGGTCGCTCCAATGTGGTTCATTGGTTAGAGAGGAATGGCTACGAGTCTGATGACGAACTGGTGGCGCATATGTTCGAAGTGGCGAAGAGCCAGAGGAGAATGATGACAGACGAAGAGGTTCATGCTGCAATCTCTGAATTCAGGGAAGGCTAGCAAAAGCACACTTATACAGAGATATATTGCTCGACAGCACATGAGGGGAGTCAGCGTAGCGGCGGTATCCGCTCTCTTGGTGATTGTACTAATTGCTTCACCAACTCAAGCCCAAGATCAATGTGAAGAAGAGGGGAACGTGATTATCGACGTCATCCTTCCACTGTCTCTCGCATTCATCATGTTCTCACTTGGAGTCGGCCTTACGACTCAGGACTTCTCAATGGTATTCAGAGAGCCCAAGGCCTTCGGAATCGGTTTGGCAAATCAGATGTTGGTCCTGCCGATAGTCGGATTCGCTATTGCGACTCTGTCGGGACTCTCTCCAGAACTGGCGGTTGGAGTCATGATCCTAGCCTGCTGCCCGGGAGGAGTTACCTCAAACATCCTGACAAAACTAGCCCAGGGAGACACGGCTCTATCGATCTCATACACTGCAGTAGTCTCGGTGGCTTCGGTCATTACTCTGCCGTTAATTGTCGGTCTCTCAATGGACCACTTCATGGGCGAGTCGGCNCCTGATATAGACATCCTTGAGCTTGGAGTGCAGATGTTCTTGCTAACCACATTGCCCGTGATGATTGGGATGTTGGTTCGTNATCGCAGTCCCTCGGCCGCGAATTCGATGGAGAAGGGAGTCAATATGACTGCAGCAGTCCTCTTCGTAATCATCGTGCTCGCTGCTATAGGTAGCGAGTGGGGNACCCTGATGGAAAATATNGGGACTCTGGGTCCGGCAGTCATCGCATTGAACGTGCTGATGCTGACAATTGGCTACCAAAGCGCCAAAGTCCTTGACCTTCCATCAATTAGAGCTACTACGGTCTCAATAGAGAGCGGTATCCAGAACGCGACTGTGGGAATCGCCGTTGGCGCCCTGATTCTTTGCTCCCCGGATGGGGGCCTATCCACACTTAGCCTTCCAGCAGGGGTTTATGGGGTTCTAATGTACCTCGTCATAGCTCCGTTCCTATATTGGAGAGTCAGCACGTCAGAAAACTAGTCAAATGACGATNTTGCCACTCACAGTTCGGACGAACGGCTATATCCTTTAGTTGGTCGAGTTCAATCGTGCGAGACGCGATAGTTGCAGTGTTCATTCTTTTTCTTGCCCCGATTGGACCATCGCTAGCTGAGGATTCAGAGGCGATTGTAATCGGAACAGNTGTCGAGGAGATGATGCCCCAATACTCGCGAGCAGTTCAGATTGCCTTTGATAGAGTGGCCGACCTGGGAGTCTATGACGAGAGTGTCCTAAAAGAAACCAGAGAGTGGCTGGTGGTCACTGGGATCCCGATTGAACATCACCACATTACGGCAGCATCTCCTGATTCGTCTGAGGTGACAGTCCTAAATGGGGCATTCACATGGACTTTCGATGACCCTTCCGAGGCTCTTGAGGGTCTTTCTGCATCTTATGAAATCGGACAGATCGAGTCGTTCTCTCCAATGATTGAGAAGCGTCATGCAATCCGTTATGAGCCTAATGACCCAGATTTTGATGAGCAATGGCATCTGAATAACACTGGTCAAACGGGAGGGGTTTCAGGCGAGGATGCAAACGTTTCTGGAGCGTGGGAGAAGTATAATGGGACAGGCGTGGTAATCAGCGTAATTGACGATGGTNTGGATCACAACCACTCCGACATAATGCCCCACTATGACCCAAATGTATCGTACGACTGGTGTAACGATGACCCTGATCCGAGCCCTTCTTCCTGGAATGGCCATGGTACTGCGGTCGCTGGAGTGGCCGCAGCAGTGGGTAACAACTCTATCGATGTGGCAGGNGCAGCCTTTGGCGCCACTATTGGAGGTTCAACCCTGATAGCTTGTGGTACAAGTGACAGCATGGAGGCCGATGCGCTTAGCTTTCATCAGGATGAAATTGACATCTACACTAATTCATGGGGCCCATACGACGATGGCAACCGAGTGGAAGGACCGGGGCCTCTGACGATTGCAGCAATAGAAGACTCGGTATTCAATGGAAGATCTGGGCTTGGCAACATCTACACATGGGCTGCAGGGAATGGCCTTACTGCCAATGACAACTCGAACTACGACGGGTATGCAAATAGCAGATACACGATTGCTGTAACCGCGATTAATCACAATGGAGAGCAGTCTTGGTATGCGGAACCCGGGGCGAATATCCTCATCGCTGCTCACTCAGACGGTGATGGCGAGGGAATCACAACCACAGACAATAGTGGGGCGGGAGGGTACAGTGGCGGAGATGTTACCGATGACTTCGGAGGTACTTCAAGTGCGACCCCGCTCGCAGCAGGAGTAATTGCCCTAGTGCTAGAGGCTAATCAAAACTTGACCTGGAGGGACGTGCAGAACATTCTGGTCCACAGCGCGAGAGTTGTGGACTCCAGTGACAATTCCTGGGAAATTAACGGAGGTGGCCTGATGGTCTCTCACAAGTACGGATTCGGTTCAGTGGATGCTGGTGCCGCGGTTTCTCTTGCGGAAAACTGGACATCCAGTGGAGAAGAGGTGAACGCGACCTTCGGGCCGTTCCTTCCAAACGAAGCTATCGACAATGGTGCATCTTCATGGACGGAGTTCAACCTCACTGTGCCTGTAGACCTAGAATTGGAATCCATCGACGTGATCCTTGACATTACCCACACCAGCAGGGGTGACTTGGACATAATTCTCGAGTCACCCATGGGATACCAATCCTGGCTGGCAGAGGAGCACGGTGACTCCTCTAACGACTACTCAAACTGGATGTTTAACACGGTACATCATTGGGGTGAGTCGTCAATGGGGAATTGGACGCTGAAGGTTAGGGACACCGACAATAACAATGCTGCAGGGACGCTGAATTCCTGGGAGGTGATTTTCCATGGAGTGGGAAATGTAACCGATTTTGATTCNGACGGNTGGCCTGACTACAATGACGAGGATGACGACAATGACGGTTGGGACGATGTTAGCGAACAGGACTGTGGTACGGAGCAGTTCAACTCCAGTTCTTATCCATCTGACAATGACTTGGACGGAATATGCGACATCATTGACGATGACGATGACAATGACGGGTTCGACGACCTATACGAGGAACCATGCAATTCCGATCCTCTAGATGCGAGCTCCTTCCCTAGTGACTCGGACTCAGACGGAGAGTGCGACTATCTGGACGATGACGATGACAATGACGGTCTTAGCGACTCCAACGAGACCGACATTTACGGAACTGATCCGTTTGACAATGATACCGATGATGATGGACTAAGTGACTTCGAAGAGTTAATCATCTACGGAACCAGAGCCACCCAAGCAGATACCGACATNGATGGCCTCAATGACTACGAGGAGGTTTTCGGGCATGGNACAAACCCCACTTCCTACGACTCGGACNTGGATGGCCTCAATGACTCAGAGGAGATATTTGTGTGGGGTTCAGATCCCCTTGTCTTTGATCCGGATGAAGATGCAGACCAGTACTACCACTTCCAAGACTGTGATGACAATGATTCCAGTGCTAATCCTGGAATGCCTGAGTTACTAAACGGAAAAGACGATGATTGCGACGGTCTGGAAGATGAGGGTTTCAATTCAACCGATCTAGACGGTGATGGAATATTCGACTGGAACGAATTTCATCTCCATGGAACGAACTACGCGGACGCTGATNCAGACGGAGATGGTTTGGGAGACGCGGAAGAAATTGCCGTATATGGCACCAATCCGCTAGTTTTTGACGATGATCAAGACGATGACGGGTACTATTGGTTTGAAGACTGCAATGACGGAAACGCGAGTATCTCCCCTGGCGAAACTGAGTTGCTAGATGGAATTGACAACGATTGNGACGAGGAGATGGACGAGGACTTCCAAGAATTGGACACGGACATGGACGGACTGACCGACTTCGACGAGTACCATGTATACTCCACTGATCCACTCGATGGCGATTCCGATGATGACGGGTTACCCGATGGAACGGAGGTCACTGACTTCGACTCAGATCCACTTGCATCTGATCCGGACATAGATCAAGACGGATGGTATGCATTCCAGGACTGTGATGATGAGGACTTTGAGAGGGCCCCTGATAAGCCCGAGGTACTAGATGGGAAGGACAACGATTGCGACGCGGAGATGGACGAGGACTTCTACGAATTGGACTCGGATGGAGACCTGTTATTCGACTTCGATGAATACCATAACCTGAGTACCAACCACGAGATGGCCGATACGGACGGAGACGGGTTGGATGACGGCACAGAAGTACTGGAAAAGATGTCCAATCCCCTTTTGTTTGATTATGACAGGGATTTGGACGGATTCTACGAGTTTGAGGAATGTGACGATCTAGTGGGAAGTACCTACCCCAACGCTTCTGAAATCTGGAACGGTGTTGACGACGATTGTGACGAGGCCGTTGACGAAGGTGTGGACAGGGGGGCAATCATCAGCGGTTTCCCTTCCCAAAGCGGAGCAGTTTGGGATTCAGCAAACGAGTCCCTGCTGATGTACTTAGGAGGCATCCCCACTGGCGTTGATAGTACCATAACTTGGAAGTTTGGAGATTACTCGGTCACCGCGAACGCCACTCTGGGTGGCAAGGAGTTGAGCCTTCCNCCAATCGATTGCAGAATGACTGAAGTCGATTTAGAAATACAGCTCTGCGGAGAGGGTTCATCGGTACAAACTGTGAAGGCTACCATAGTTGAGTCTGGAGTGACTACCGAAGTCTCGTGGAACATTTTTGTGTCGATTTGGATAGAGCCAGAGCCGAAGAGCGGGCTAGTTAACACCCTGATCGATTCCGCGGGGTTAATCGGAATCGTAACATTACTAATCGGAATCGGGGCCCTGTCAATTGTTGCAGGAATTAGGATTGGCCACCACAGAAGACTGCAGGACGCATTGGATGCATACGGTGTGACCCCGGACCGCCTAGCTGTCAAGCCGGAGGACAGGGGTGTAGACCTTCCTTCCGCTCCAGAAATCCAAGGTTTCTCGGAAGATAATAGGGNATGAAGCCTAATTTTCTTCCTCTGCGTCTACGTCTTCGGAAGGACCCCATTCTGCATCGGGGGACCCGCCNGACCATTCTCCAAATATCGCAATGTCCTCGACATCCTCATCTTCCCTCCAAGGAGGATCGCCATCGGAACCGCTGATAATTAGGCACCCTTCATCATCTAGCCTATTCTTCAGAGTCGTTACCCCCCTCTTTACCGGGAGAAGATGTCCGATTGGAGACCCAGAGTTGACAAACGGATGTGTTGCAGTACTGATCAGTAATCCTTGGACGGGTGAAACGATGTCATGACTTTCTCCGGGAACCTCCGGATCTGTCACCGTGGCGACGATGTCAGCCTCCTCCACAAAGCTCCCCGCAGGAGCCAGAACATCCAGCAAACCTCCTTGATCTGAGCGAATCCATATGGAACCGGAAGCTAGCATCCTGAATCTTGGTTTACTGGGATATCCGGGAAGCATCCGAAGTGTGCGAAGAATGTTGATGATTCCATACATCGAAATCTGTACGGACTCTGGGTCTGCCTCATCAGGCCCTCCTCCTTCGAATGTGATACTGGCCATGTTGTTATCATTGGCTGTTCTGCGGAGGGAGCCACGGGGGCCTTCGCTATCGAGAATTGTCTCGATTCCAAAGCCTCGGGCAATCCGATTACTGCTAGGATGGGCCAGGTTNGCTCTTATTTGGGGTACGTTGGTTCGGCCCTTTGCAGCAGTATGTAAGTCGACGATGTAATCACTACCTGAAATTAGATTCTTCCAAACACCACTCGCAACTCTGGATGTTGTATTGCTATCCGGATTTCCTGGGAATGATCTGTTTAGATCCCTACGATCTGGAAAATATCTGGATCTCCTCCTGTAACCGGGCAGATTTACTATTGGAACAATCCGGATTGTGCCGGCTAGGACACTTGGGTCAATCAATCGATCATCTCCCATGAAGTTCGCTCCACACAGGTATGTGAGAGCTAAGGGGCCTACGAGTTCGTCTCCATGAACTGCCCCTAATAGAGTCACTACAGGACCGGGTCGAGACCCATGTACTACACTGACTGGGATGGGCCAAGACTCGCCAATCTCAACATCCAATAAGTCATACTCGAGGTGCCTTATTGTTCCCGGTTTTATGCGCTTTTTCAGGAAATTATGGTTCTTTGTACCACCGTTTCTAGACCATTTTGCTGGAGTCTCTGCGACCTCGCCCAGTGCCTTNTCTATCTCCATTCTCCGCCTCTTCGGAATCTGGTTTGCGATCTTTATCGGGGCGTATCTCCTTCTCTTTGTCCTAGGTGCTGCCTTCGTCCGGACAGCATTTTCCGGCGAGTCTTTGCCTGAGGGAACGTCCGATGCCACCAATCGCGGGAAGGAATGGCGAATTAATACAATGCGGATGTCGATTATTGGGAATATTCAATTCCCTTGGGCACTCAAATTGGACCATGGAAGATGGTTTTGAACAGTCTGTACAAGAAATGCATGCACCAAATAGTATCTGCTTTGGATGCGGGCCAGCGAATTCCGAGGGCCTCAGAATACGGTCATTCANAATAGAGGGCGGCCTACGAATGGAGTTCGAACCAAAAGAGGAGCATCAGGCCTTTCCAGGAATGATCAATGGAGGAATAATCGGTACACTACTAGACTGNCATGGGAATTGGGCAGCAGCTATTGCCCTAATGGATCAGTCTGGGGAGGACTCGCCCCCCTGCACAGTTACTGCCTCCTACAACGTCAAACTTAGGAGGCCGACGCCCTTTGGACAGAAACTTTCCGTAGAGGCTGAANTAATCAACATCGANGAAGATAGNGCCGAAGTTAGGATGGTCCTTACCTCNGATGGAAACGTGTGTGCAACGGGAGAGGGTTTGTTCGTAGCAGTGAAGGAAGGTCACCCTGCTTTCCACAGATGGAATTGATCCTTCGGCATCCTTTAGAACGGCCGAATTATTGTCACGCCATGGACGACGAGGCCTTAGGTGAAAACGTAAGTCTCGATGAGTTTGATTTCCAGAAAAAATTGAAGAAATTCCTAAAGAAAGAGTGGGGTATTGGATCCCTATTCCCCCCTCAAGCAGAGGCTCTGCCTTTGTCGCTCGGTGGTTCAAACCTGATTCTTGCAATTCCAACTGCTAGCGGCAAGTCACTGGTTGCTCACATCACAATGGCAAGTCGGCTTTCAAACGAATTGAAGGGCAGAAGGGGAGTTTACATCGTTCCACTGAAGGCTCTGGCATCTGAGAAATTCGAGGAGTTGAAGGAGATATGTTCCTGTGTAGGCCTTAGTGTGGGCCTTGCAATAGGTGACAGGAGCAGCGAGACTTCGTCTGTTGAAGATGCAGATATACTTGTTTGCACTAGCGAGAAGCTAGACTCATTGGTCAGGGGGCGACCGTCTCTTCTTGATGACATTGGGATAGTCGTTGCTGACGAGTTCCATCTCCTCAACGAACCCAGCAGGGGGCCAACCCTTGAGATCCTTCTATCCAGAATAAGGCACGGAGACACTGGTGTGCAGTTGCTAGCACTCTCAGCAACGGTTGGGAATGCGGATGAGTTGGCAGATTGGTTGGATGCCGAACTAATTGTTTCTAATTGGAGGCCAGTAGCACTCTACTCAGGAACCCTAACCGGTCTTGACATGCGGTATCACTCCGTCGAGAGCCCTATTGGNAGAGAAGTAAAGTTGCCCGAAGAAAGGCGACTAGNNGGTGGTGTTCAGAAGAACCTCCACGCAGTCCTGGACGACACGGTCTCCCAGGGTAAGCAGTTGCTAGTCTTCGTATCTTCCAGATCATCTGCACAGAAAGAGGCAAGGGAACTGTCCAAGCACGTCAAATCCATGATTAAGAAAGAGGGAAATAAGGTTCCAGCGAGTGCCTTAGATGGTTGGGAGGAAATCTCGAGGGAGATGGTGAAGAGCGAGGGATCTTCAGCCACAGTAAAGGCACTAGGGGAGTCAATCAAAGGAGGGGTTGCTTTCCATCATGCTGGGCTAACTTCCTCACACAGAAAGATGGTAGAAAACGGGTTCAAGAAGGGGGAGATATTCTGTGTAGTAGCTACNCCAACACTTGCCCAAGGTATCAACTTGCCAGCGAGCAGAGTAGTTGTCAGGGACACGCGAAGATGGAGCACAGCAGCTTCGAGAAACATGCCGCTTCCTGTGATGGAGATAAAGCAGATGATGGGTCGGGCCGGGAGGCCAGGATTCGATGACTTCGGGGAGGCTTTCTTGGTCTCAAAAAGTGCTGACGAGGAGCAGTCTCTCATCGACCTATACCTCAGAGGAGAGCCGGAGGATGTAACGTCAAAATTGGCTAACCCAAATGCAATGAGGGCAGAGGAAGACGGGGCCCTCTTGGCACACATTCTTTCGGTAATTGCCACTGCTGGAATATCTGATAGAGATGCAATCACGAGGTTTCTGGGTAAGACATTCCTTTCTACTCAGATGGATCCAGAGAATCTAGAGGAGAGGGTCGATGATGTGTTATGCTGGCTCGCCAACAACGGAATGATAGAAAGGACCGGGGAGTCCGAAGAAGTTAGGAAGAGAATTCTTGCGGAAGAGGCAAATAAGCGAGTAGAGGAAGATTGGGAAGACGAAGTACCTGCATGGGTAGACTCGGCTAAAGAAATACCAGGACTGGACATATTGCCAAGGGAGGAGCAGCGGGGCAGGCGCCTGACTCCAAGGAGGGGGCCTGCAATTTTCGGGTTTCGCAAGGCTAGCCTCTACGAGTCTGCCGAGACGACGATGCCAGAGCCGCCTACGATGACCTATTCATCGACCAGTTTNGGGTCTAGAATCTCNAGGCTGTACCTAAACCCGATATCTGGGAAGATTATCCATGAAGGACTGAGTAAGGCTATGTCGATTTTATCAGGTGAAGACGATGTTGGTCAACTGTCACCACTAAGCCTGCTACATTTGGCCGCATGTACTCCCGACTTCCTACCACTTTGGCCAAGGAAGGGCGATTTTGACGCAATACAAGAAGCCCTCTATGGACATGAAAGGGAGCTTCTAGCCGATTCAGTAGATCTCGAAGAAGAACGTAGGATGAAAGGCGTACTTGTGGTTCAATCTTGGATGGAAGAGAAGACGTTAGAGTATATCGAAGAGCAGTGGGGCGTTCAACCAGGAGACTTGCGGAGCAGGGTCGAGCTTCTTGAGTGGCTTCTCTTCGCAATGAGGAGGATTCTTGCGGAAGACGACGAGTTCTCCAATCTCAACAAGGGTGCACACAAGACCTTGTATGATTCCATTGACGAGGTTCATCGCAGGGTCAGATACGGATGTAAGTCAGACATCCTGGGTCTAGTCGCAATCAAAGGAGTTGGNAGAGTAAGGGCAAGGGAGATGGCCGATACGCTAGGAGTATCGGACGCATCTGATGTTTCAATGCTGACCGAGAGAGACAAGGGGAGGCTTTCGGATTTGAGGGGATGGAGTCCGAAAATGGTGGAAAATATCGTTAGTTTGGCTAGTAGATCCACCAAAGGTCGGCGCTAATCACATTCTTCAATTAAACAGCATCGCGCAACATGGACCCAGACCACCCGGTGCCATGGTTCCCGGCATGGGGTGTAAAGTTCAGCGAGCCGATAGAGAATATCTTCTCCATAGTATCGGTTTTCAATGAGTGGCGACCGAGCAATCGATGGCTCCTGGCCTCATTTGAATCGATAGCAAGCGAGGTTCACCTCTGGTCTTCCTGGTATAGCATGAGGAAGGCAGAAAACTCTGGAGAGATGATTGCAAAGACTCCTGATACGGAATTCCTGAGAATCGTATCAGGNACACATCAGATCAACAAGGCATTCGAAAGAGCAGGCCTTGCATCCGGTGATGAAAGGGCATGGATTATTTTCCTTCCAGAATTAGAAATAGGGAGAGGTTTTGCTGAGTTTGAAATTCCACGAAGCACATACAATGACAAGAGCGAAAATGCACAAAGACTGATTGAGCAATTGGACTCTACACTGATAACAAGGAGGCCGGTTCCCTCACAACTAGGTTTGAACAGGATTGGGGCTGAATTCCAGGATGGGATTTCTCCATCATTGATGGAGGGTGTTTTCATCAGTCACATGGCCCTTTCGAACCTTCGTTGACCATTGTAAGGTAGTCAAATTGATAGGCGAGAACTGAGAGCATGGAATGAGCACAATGGCGAAGTTCCATGGATTCGGTTCGTGCAGCAATTGTGGAGTGCCATGCACCCCTGGAAATTTCCTATCCCATGAAAAGAAAAGATTCTGTACGGCCTGTTGGGTTAGCAAGAACAATCCAGATCATCCTGAGATTTCCCAGATCAGAGAGAAGGTTGACGCTGCCGCTGAAGAATGGAAGTGTGCAAAGTGGAGCAGGGAAGACTATCACCTCCCAAAGGGCCCCAAACCGCATCGAAATTGAGGTCTAGTGATGGGTTCCAGTTTCGTTCCAGATGACCTAGATGCNACCAAATGGGAGAATCTTGAGCCGTATGTCTCCGAGCTTCTAGAAAGAACTCTGAGTTGCTCTTCTTGTATTGAGTCCCTAATTAGAGATAGTTCAATTCTCGCTGAGCACATTTCTGAGGCTGGTGCACTATTGTACATTGGAATGACCTGTGATACGGAAAGTGAAGAGAAGAGAGAGTCATTCCTACAATTCTCTAGCGAAGTTAGACCCAAGCTATCGGAGTTTTCCGATTCTCTCAATAGGAAGATGGTTGAACATCCTGAGGTAGGAAATCTACCAAAACGGTATGACCTAATGATTAGAGCGATGAAGACAGACATCGAAATATTCCGTAAAGAGAATATCCCTTTGGGGGTAAGGCAGACTGAACTGGTGACCGAGGCCCAGGCGATTAATGGTGCAATGACCGTTGACTTTGATGGCCAAGAGCGNACTATGCCACAGATGAGGGCCTACATGGAGTCCAATGACAGGAGTGAAAGAGAGGCAGCATGGACAGCAGTGGCAGAAAGGCGAATGCAGGACAGCGAGAGGCTCTCAGAGATNTTCGACGAACTTATCGTGATTAGGCACCAAATTGCAACCAACGCTGGATTCGATAGTTTCACAGACTACATGTTTCGAGCAATGCACCGTTTCGACTACTCGGTTGAAGACTGTATTGAGTTTCACGACTCAGTAGAAACAGTATGCATGCCAATCCTTCAAGAGATTAACAAAACCAGAAGCGATGCATTTGGGCTGGACAAACTATGCCCCTGGGATGTTAATGAGAAGACTGGTGCGGGTCCCGACATTCATGGCCGAGAGCCCNTGAAGCCATTCGAAACCGTTGAAGAGATGGTTAGTAAGCTGTCGGAGATGTTCCATGAGATGTCCGAGGATCTTGGTGGGATGTTTGACAAACTCGTTGAGATGGACACACTAGATCTCGATACCAGAAAGGGGAAGGCNCCCGGAGGGTACCAATACTACCTGGAGAAGAGTAGGGTTCCGTTTATTTTCATGAATGCAGCGGGCCTTCAAGGTGATCTAGAGACGATGATTCACGAGGCTGGGCATGCCTTCCACTCCCTATACTGTGGCCACCTGGAGTTGATTCACGAGAGAGACTACCCAATCGAGTTCGCAGAAGTTGCATCTATGTCCATGGAACTGCTTACTCAGCCGGGTTGGAGCAGGTTCTACGATGATGAGAAGGCTAATCGAGCAAGAAGGACTCACTTGGAGGGCGTGGTATTCCTTTTACCGTGGATTGCCACAATAGATTCGTTCCAACACTGGATATACGCAAATCCAGGGCACTCGAGAGAGGAGAGAGCGCAAGTTTGGCTGTCGATAAGAGACAGATTTGGTTCGAACATGGACTGGAATGGTCACAGCGACTTCAGGGAATTATCCTGGCAGCAGCAAGGGCACCTTTACGGCGTCCCATTCTACTACATTGANTACGGAATAGCGCAACTTGGCTCATTACAGCTATGGAAGACGCACACTTCAGATCCAGAAAAGGCATTGGTGAACTATGCGAAGGCGATGACNCTTGGAAACACCAAGTCACTTCCAGAATTATTCTCAGCGGCTGGACTGAAACTTGGATTCGACGAAGGTCACTTCTACTCCCTCTTGGGAGAAGTCGGCTCAGCACTTGAGAAGTTACCAGCGTAGCCTTCGGACACCGGGGCCCACGCTAGTCGCGCAGGCCCTCGGATGTCACGGTAAAGACTGCCTCACCCTCTGGGAGGTTTGGGCTGTCGATTAGGCGGGCTATTCTCCGACCCCCCTTCGACTTCCTGAGGTAAAGGCGGAATGTGCTTGCGTGGCCGACTATATGTCCACCAATCGGCTTGGTTGGGTCTCCCCACATGGCATCTGGCCTGGAATGGACCTGATTGGTTACAAGGACAAGTGCGTTTTGGACATCGGCGACCTGCTTCAACTCCTTCATGTGCCTGTTTAGCTTCTGCTGCCTGGCGGCAAGCATACCCCTTCCGATATACTCTGCCCGGAAGTGGCTTGTCAGGGAGTCTACGATGATCAGCTTCACATCGATGTTCTTTGCCATTCTCTTGATCTCGTCCACAAGAAGCATCTGGTGGGCAGAGTTGTATGCCCTTGCAACGTGAATTCTGTCTAGGGCGTCCTCGGGNGATATACCGACCGACTCAGACATCTGGGCTATCCTTTCTGGCCTAAAGGTGTCCTCGGTGTCGATGTAGAATACCTCGCCGTTTAGTCCACCCTGATCGAATTGAAGAATCGTGTTTACTGCGAGTTGGTGGCCAATCTGAGTCTTGCCACTCCCAAACTCTCCGAATACCTCTACTATGGATTGCGTCTCGAATCCCCCGCCTAGCAATTCATCGAGGGACGATGTTCCGGATGTGAGCTTCTCTACTCTGCGCCTCCTGTCCAGTAGTGCTGCACCACTAACGAAACCACCAATGTTGGCCAGTTTCTTTGCTCCGGCGATGATTTTTGAAGAGACTGCCTCTCCTAATTCGGCCTGCTCTGAAAGTTCGGCTGGACTCATCACAGCTATTGCCAGCAGGTCTTCAAACCCTGCTTCCCGTAATTTTTCCGCTGTAGCTGGGCCTACTCCCGGTAGTTCCTCTATAGTGGGCTCGGGCTCATCCACATCAATCACTATCTCTTGCTCCTCTACATTTTCACTTGCAGTCTCTTCTGTCATTCTACCACCAATCTGAATGTTCTCCGACATCGGAGGTATATGAACAAGTGAAGGACCCCCAGTGAATCATTGAAAGTATTATTCCACTTGATATCTTAGCAGTATATCGAATTTTCACTTTCATTAATTATTCTTGGTAGCGGATGGTGGATTTGAACCACCGGTCTCCGGGTTATGAGCCCGACGAGATAACCTGACTACTCCAACCCGCTGCCTCCTCGCTGGGGCCCGGGATATTTGAAGCGCGCGGGAGGGGAATATGGCGTGAATGATGGGAACAGTATTGAGATGTCAGCATTCCGACAATATCTGAACCCCCCCATGGACGGACATTTACTAATTCAGAATGCGACTATCGTANTGCCTGATCGAATGGTCGTTGGGGACTTGCGTGTCTCAGGAGGGAAAATCTCCAATATTGCAGAGGGAGGTGGCTTGGACAGCCGTGACGATGAGTCAGTGATCAATGCCACCGGATTGCATCTACTTCCAGGAGCAATAGATCCACATGTCCACTTCAGGGAGCCTGGCCATAGCCAGAAAGAAGACCTGGAGAGCGGAAGCAGGGCTGCTGTGGCAGGTGGCGTCACTTCATTCCTCGACATGCCAAATAACACCCCTAATTCTACAAATCGTGCTACATTGGAACGAAAAATTGCTCTTGCATCCAAGAAGGCGGTTAACCACCATGGCTTCTTCATAGGAGCGACCAAGGACAATATCACAGATTTGCAAAGCGTAGAAGGCATGGATGGAGTTTGTGGAATCAAGATTTTCATGGGAAGTAGTACTGGAGACTTACTCGTTCATGAACAAGAGCACCTGGAAAATATCTTCGCAAATACAGGAGGCGTCGTCGCGACACATGCAGAAGACGAGGAGCGTCTACAACAACGTGCTACAGATTTCAAACATCGCACAGACATTGCCTCCCATGCTGAGTGTAGGGATGTCGAATGTGCCTTTCTAGCTACAAAGAGGGCCGCAGCCCTAGCAATGGAGCACGAACATCGTCTGCACATCGTTCATCTGACCAGTGGAAAGGAGGCTGACTGGTTGAATAAAAACAAGGGAGATATCATCACTACTGAGGTTTGCACACAACACCTGACCTTCGATCAGGATGATGTCGAGAGACTAGGTGAGAGGGCATTGATGAATCCACCAATTCGTTACACTGAGGACCGGGAAACTCTTTGGAAGAGGCTGAAGGACGGGACGATTGATTGCGTGGTCACAGATCACGCACCCCATACCCTGGAAGCCAAGTCTGTTGGTTTTCCCAACGCACCCGCTGGAATGCCAGGGGTCGAGACCTCGTTACCGCTGATGCTGACTCATGCGATGGATGGCAAGTGCAACATCATGGATGTCGCGAATTGGATGAGTTCTGGTCCGGCCAAGGTATACGGAATCCAGA
This sequence comes from Methanobacteriota archaeon, assembly GCA_002725315.1. Lineage (GTDB taxonomy): Archaea > Thermoplasmatota > Poseidoniia > Poseidoniales > Thalassarchaeaceae > UBA36. The sequence continues at coordinate 24,439 of PBOL01000019.1, forward strand.
ACAAGGGCTCTCTTGTGGAGGGAAATGACGGTGATCTAGCCCTTGTCGATTTAGAGAACCGCAGGACAATTACTGATTCCGATACTTGGACCAGAGTAGGATGGACCCCTTATGATGGGATGGAGTTGACGGGTTGGCCAATTTACACCGTTGTGGATGGGAATGTGGTTCACAAGCGCGAGATTGAGGGCTCTCTTCGAGGAACCCCCGTGGCGGTGCCAGGAAGCACCGGACGGGTGCTGAAATTCGAGTGATTGGTCATCAATTGGATTCGGACGTTTCATCGCCAGATTCTTCTGGTTCGGAGCTTTCTGCAGAGCCGTCGCTTACATCATCTCCTTCCGATGGATCAGTCGTCTCTGCTTCAACTTCGGTCACTTCGGAATTGTAAACATAAGGCTCATTTCCCGGGAGTTCTAATTCCACCATAAGCTGGAGGTCGTCTGTCCTGTGTACTGTCGCACCGCCTGAAGAAAAGGCGTAGACATAGTCCCCCATGAATATCGAGCGTCGGATGCTTGTTGAACCGGACCACCAGTATGACAGGCCCTCCTCGTTGTAGAAGCCGGAGTGCTCCACCTCTCCATGATTGGATAGAGTGCCATTCTCTGCGTCCACGTTGATCATCTTCAGCATGGAGACAAATTGGTATCCAGAGAATGAGTAGACCCTTCCATCCACCTCGATCTCGTCGTAAACGTATCTATGAGTTGCCAGAGGGACTGCTAGAATAGACTCTGGCGCCCAGTAGGTGAATGCCTTGTGCTCGTATGTTGCCTCGGAGTAGGACCAAGACCAACCACATGTCATGATGTCCTCGCAACTCTCATCTGTGTACGCGGGCGTTACGGGGAGTGTGTCAGAGAGAGTAGGGTTGCTCGTGTCTGAGACGTCGAAAAGGGATATCTGTGTGGTCGACCAGTCCAGTCCCAATCCATCAGACCCTCCGGCTATTCCAATCGTGAGCAGGGTGTTGTCATCCACTGGATGGATGTAGGTTGAGACTCCCGGCACTTCCAACTCACCCAGTACTGTTGGGTTGGTGGGATCTGAGAGATCCAGTACCCAAAGAGGGTCGATGTTCATGAAAGTGACGAGATAGCCCCGATTTCCTACAAACCTGGCACTCCAAATCGTCTCTCCCTCGGCTATTCCACCGACGAATCCGACTTGGACTAGTTCCCCCATCCCGTTGTCTTGCAGGATCGTGACCTGATTGCTCGGACCTGTCCAAACTGGCTCACCATCCTCGTCTACCTCATCGGAGAGCCACCACCTACCCCATAGGTCAGTGGTCGTAGCAACACGGATTGAGCCATCGTACTCACTAATCGAGAACTGATCCTGGACGGTTCCATCCACTCGGCCAGATGAGGAGTAGGTGGTTCTGTTTGCATCGCTGATGTCGAAAGAGTGGATGTTTGTTGCATCCTCCCATCCTGAGTTCCTCCAGAACCACCACCAGTCGTTTGCTGGTTCTGCAAGGACCAGAGTGTCCTTCGACGAGTACACATGCGCCCAGGAGGAGGTAATGTGATCCACTTCCAAGGAGACGTCTTCACCAAGCATCCGGATTGTCATTATTGTAGTGAATCCGCGTCCCGCGCTGTCTGCGCTTGCGGAGAACTCCCTGCACATTTCGTTAGTAATGGGGTGGGAGATTAGGCCGCCATCCCTCATCTCATAGATGTGAGGGACGAAGTCGTCAAGGGTCAGTGAAGAAATCACTTGCTCGTTATGGGCAATGGTCTCATTCATGCTCTCGTTCCATATGTCCATCCTCTTGTCCATATCATCCTCGGACCAGTAGCCCGAAGGAAGATTTACCCAAGTACGAATCCCGTCGAAATATGTCCAGAGGTGCGTAACCGACCTGACTGTACCATCAACCATCCTCGCAGTGTGGTAGTTTCCTTCCACATATAGCTCCCTTTCTACAGTTGGAGAAGTCCGATCTGAGATATCTACAACTGTGTACTTGACAAGATTCTGCACCTTCGTATAGGTGTAGGAGTAGTCTTCCTTCCCGTCGCTATTCGTTACAGTGACCTCCTCGGACATCAGACTCCGGAGCTCGCTATCCTGAGGTAGGCCCCAGTAGTATATCGAAGAAGCAATGACCAACCTGTCTCCGTCAATCATCATCTGTGTGGGGTTTCCCTCGATAGTGAGATTCGACTCCAAAGTTAGGTTTCCGTACTCTGGCACTCCCATTATCAGAAGAAGCTGCCCGTTGAGCATGTAGATATGATACCCGTCTGTCTTCAGGAAGTCGGCCTCGTCTACCCCTGACTCCTGGTTATTGGTACCCGAGAACTCTCCCTCGCGCGACTCTTGTGTAGGCGCGGAGTTTCCAGAGGCTGAGTCATCTGCTGCGGCTCCGGTTTCGGCTAACGCCACATCGCCATCCATGAACATGGTATCTTCAACCATGAAATCAATCCAAGGCTCTGTAACCCAGTGCCAGTAGCTCTGCTGATCTAGGGAGACCAGTGTCTCTTCGCGTACTGCCTGCTGTAGATCCGATAGCAAGGAGTCGCATGCATCGTAAACCCTTAGCTCAGGGGATACTCGGGTTCTCTCTGGCAGGGNGATCTGGGGATAGTCNCCATCGAGTGCCTTTATTGTCTGCTCGATAGCATCGTCTACCTCCTCAATNGTATCGTCTATTGCCTGCAAGCAACCAGCGCTAAGCAGAACGAATAGCATCAGAATTACCCTGAATGGTTCATTGCTCATGCTGGTTCCTCCAATCTATGTCTTTTGAACCCAGCAGTATGTAGGTTCACACCAAGGCTGGAAGTATTGGCTATAGGGGTCAATTGGCACCAAGGGGCCTTCGATTAGCGGTTCCGGGGCGGGTTCATCAGATTCCTCCGTGTTTTCGCTCGTCGTCTCAACGTCTCCAGCATGGTCACTGGTGACGAGGCATCGTGTGCCGGCCAAGAAAATCAGCGCGGCAACCTGCATGTCCAGCGTTTGGTCCATGAAACACTAACATCGTCATCTGAGATTTAAGCGAATTGGCTGCGCGCGCGCATGATGCATCAGTGAAAACCCACGAATTTTGGTGCGGACACCGGGAGTTGAACCCGGGTTAGCAGGTTGGGAACCTGCTGTCATAACCACTAGACCATGCCCGCAGGGAGACGGGGAGTGTGTCTTGGTAATTTAGCGCGACGGTTTGCAGCATGGGCTGTATAGGGCGTGATATCTTTGGGAGAAGGGCCTGGGCCGGGAAATAACAACAAAACCCGGTCCCCGGAGGACCTCTTCCCCCGGTTACTCCGGGGCGTTCGTCGCACTGAGTCGTACCTTTGAACGAATCGGTAAGCCATTGAAGCAGTAACTAACCGACAGCATCTTAGAAAAGGGCGTGTTTTACTCAAGAGACGTGGAAACATCACGCATGGCTCTCTTGCTGGCCGGATTGTTCCTCCTTGCTGGAAGCTCGGGCTGTATATCCTCGGTATCCGATGATGGCTCTCCGGGAGGTCCTGAAGTGTCCTATCCGTCCATATGGGACCGACACTCGCTGGAATGGCAGACCAATCACACCTATTCCTTCCTGCTAGAGCCGGGTCCCTACGAGGCTCTTGAAGTGATGGAGGCGTTCATCGAGGTAGATACCAGCGAGGTATGGGACATCGGGCCCTCGGTCTCGACTGTTCACCTATCCTACTGGCTCCCAAGCAATACCCTGGACGGAGATAGTGTCCCGGTAATTGCAGTGATTAGTCCCTACTTCTCGTATGGCCAGCCAGGTGACGAGTCTAGCCCAACAAACGTGGTTAGTGCAGGAAGAGGGGAGTTCATCTTCGACAACTTCGTTCCCCATGGTTATGCATTTGCTCAAGTCAGCGTGTTCGGAACAGAGCTATCCACTGGTTGCTTCGACTACCGAGGTCTAGGAGAGGGCCTGGGGATACACAGTGCGGTAGAATGGCTGGGCTCTCAAGAGTGGAGCAACGGGAACGTCGGCCTTTACGGGAAGTCGTACGAGGGAGCGACACAGTGGGAGGCTGCTGCGATGGGTAGCGAATACCTCAAGACGATTGTACCGATATCGGGAACTACTGCATTGCACCCCCTTCTGTACAAGAACGGGAGTGCGGAGGCAAGAAGCCAGATCATGCACATGAACTACTTCTCCAGTACTGTCGACTACAACGAGGACGACCTGGACAATGTGTGCCCGGACATTGCTGAGGGCCTTTTCGCAGGGCCTGTGACGTACATCGGGGGCGAGATGGATCCCTACATGCAGAACTACTACGATGACAGGAGCCACATCGACAAGGCCTTCCAGAACTGGAACGGTTCTGTCTACTGGGTCCAAGGGATGCAGGACTGGAACGTAGACCCGCATCAGGTCTTCGGAGGTCCGGTCGGGATAAACTGGTATCAGGACTACATCGATTCCGGGTTCGAGGTCAGGGGGATACTGGGACAATGGGGTCACCACTACCCTGATCAGGTATCCAGCCACGATGGAGTGAGCAGCGGAAATGGCCTCGAGGCCCGACAAAACATGACGAGATGGGACTGGGCGCAGGACCTTTTCGAGTGGTTCGAGTACTACCTCAAGGGAATTGGGCCTAAGCCAGAACACACGGCTCAGATCCAGCGCTCGGACGGACAGTGGAGGATTGAGGAAACATGGCCACCCGATGATGTCGAGTGGCTAAGCATCCAGATGGGAGATTGCACAAACTCGGGGAACTCCTGGGTCGGAGGGGCCCCGGTTGTCGGTGGTGTCACAGAGGTCGTCGTCGAGTGTCCTCCCTTCGAGGGCGACGTTCACATTTCCGGGCTTGTCAGGCTGCATCTGCTGGCTTCCGCCGTCTTCGATGGGGGTCAGGTATTCGTGGAGATGCAGGACTCCTCAACAGGAACTAGGATCGGTCATGCCACGATGGACATTCGCTATCACGAGGGAGGAAATGAGCCTACTGGGGTAATCCCAGGGGATACTGTGACCATGATGATGGAGTTCCAAGGGATTGACCACCTTCTCCCCGCTGGAACGGGGATCAAACTGGTAATGACTACGTCTGGCAAGGACTACCTGGCACCTGCCTGTGGAGCAGCTTGCCCGGTCCATGTGCATATTATTGACGAGAGTGTGCTGTCCCTTCCTACAATAATGAGGGACGGGTCCAACGTTCTAATCACCCCTCAAAGAGAGTAAGATTTAGCCAACGTAGCTCACCACTTGAACTGAAATCATTATTGCAGCCACAACTAAGAACATCGGCCTAAGTAGGGAGTAACCATATTTCAGAACATATCCTGGTGCTAGGTAACCCCCGATCATATTAGCGAATGCAAATGGGATTGCGACTTCGTAGTTGACCTTTGCAGCCAATGCGAACATTGCGAAAGAGCCGATGTTTCCTCCAAAATTCAGAATTCTGCCGGTAGCTGCCGCCCTATCCATTCCGAATCCTGCACCCTTGATGTAACCGGCCATCAGCATACTGCCAGTCCCAGGTCCGAGGAATCCCTCATAGAATCCCAATCCCGTTCCCATTCCCACGGTTACTGGAATTACATTCCCTTCCTTGATGTCTTCTTCCTTTCCGAATTGAGGATTGAAAAAGACGTAGAAAAACAATGCAGAAAGGACGATGATCACAATGCCGAGCAGCATATCTGCGCTAACCGAAAGCACCACCTTGGTCCCGATAATTGAGAATATGATCATCAATACCCAGCCAATAAAGGCGGCTTTTCTTGGAACGATTTCGCTTTGGAGATACTTCGCGCTCGCAATTGCCGCAGCGGCTGCCGATGCAAATTTGTTTGTTCCCAGAGCAACGTGAGGTGGAAGGCCCGCGCTTAGCATCGCAGGAAGGCGGAGCAGTCCACCCCCNCCTACTGCACTATCNACAAATCCTGCNAATACNCCCACCAACATAAGCAGGAGGAACACTTCGTTGTCCACGAAGTCACCCTAGGCGCTCAGGATATCACATTTTGNAAACATAGACTATGCTCTGCGCCTGAGTATCTCGATGGCTGAGTCCGCTTTCCCTAGAGAGTCCAGGCATTCCGATATTTTTCCAACCCCCAGAAGGGAGTTTGCCTCTGCCAGTGCCTTCTCGGAAGCAACCCTGTCTGGATCCTTTGGCCCTATTCCCGAGGAGTCGAGTCTCTTCCTGAGTTCTCCCCAGTCATTCTCAAGGAACTCGAGCATTTCCCTGGCTTCCTCGACCTCGGAGTCAAAGGACTCCAGCTCGAGGGTCAGCTTGGCCAACGCCTCGGCAGCGTTGACCCATTCACCATTGGAAGCCATTTTCTCCACTGATTCTAGTCTTTTGAGCCAGTCTTCCCCAACCTCGCCCGAGGGAATCCTAGCCGCGATGCTCTGCTTCTGTCTGAGTGACCTCTGGACCGTGGACATCGCACTGCTGATTCCCCTCTGTTCCCGGGAAATCCCCTCAGCGAGCCCGATGGCTAGGGATGGGTCGCCCGAGCGAAGTGCCTCTTTCGCCTCCTCTACCCTTCTGGAAGTTTTCTCCGGAACTCCTTCCTCTAGCGCCAGGAGGCTGTTCTCTGCCTCCTCTATGGACCGGTTTGCCTTTTCCATCAGGACGTCGATTCCCTCCATCTGCGCGGGAATCTCCGACACAATTGCTAGAGCACGCTTGGGGTCCTCTTCACCCATAGCCTTCTTCGCAGCGGCTATGGTCTCCTTCATTGAGTCGATGAGGTGGCCCTCTTGGGATTCGATGGAAGCCTCGGCAGTAGAGATGGCCTCGGACGCGTCTTTCCAGTGGGTCTGTATCGCCTGAGCCTTTGTCTTCGCGAGTCGAAAGTTCTGCTCGGACTCCCTGAGCGACCCGTTCTCGAACTCCTGGACGGCCAAGTCGAACAGCCTCCTAGGCTCACCCGTTGTGCCAGTGACTCCCTCTGCTAGGTTCACTGACTCCTCGGAGTCCCTTCGGATGTCCTCCAGATCCTCGGCGATGGCGAGGATTCTCTGGAACTCGTTCTCGGCCTCGGAAATCAGCTCTAGGCCCCTGACCGGGTCTCTCCACCCATCCTCCCTAGCCGTCTTTAGCAGGGATGAGGGTTGCTGGAGCCGCATTCCCTTTGACTGAATCTCTAGCAGCCTCCGCTCAGACTCGTCTAGACGGGATGAGAACTCGCGTCTGGAGTCGTTCCTTCCATCACTGGAAAGCAAGTCGGGTGCCACCGAGGCGATTCCAGGGGTTATCACGACGGCCAACGAGTAAAACGACCCCAGACTGGAGACTATCGGGATGGCTAGTCCGAGGCCCGCAAGTGAAGCTAGGCCCCGCCACCTCCTAGATTCAACGGAAACACCGAGCACCCTCCATGAAATTAGCCAGAGAGAGAAAGCCACGCCGAGTAATACCGCCAAAGGCAGAATTCCCTCTCCATCGATTCTCCGTACCTCCATGAATGCGAGCATTGGAATCCAGAAGAAGGAGCACGCAGTCGATACACGGGTTCTCTGTATGGGGCCGAAATTAGCAATATCCGGCATTAGAAGAGCCGNAGTGAACATCAGTACCACTGGCCCGAANCTGATGAGTCGGCTAGAGTCACTCTGGATTGACCCCAAGAGCCAGAGGGCCCCGGCTGCGATGAGTGCAAACGTTGCAAAGAGTGAAGCCCGGTCGACTCTGGCTCTGTGCTCTGCAATCACCCTGTCCGGGTAGTCAGGCAGCATCACCATGACTCGTCTAGGCCCGGTAAGGGGTCAATATGTATCCGGTGATATGAGTGTGTCACTTTCCTCGATTAGAACGCATGTACAGGAGTGACGCTGCGCCNGCCAGAGTGACAACGAGCAATAGGAGCAGCATTGGCGAAGAAGACCCGTCTGAAGGGTCTTCGTCGTCTTCTATAGAGAACTCGATNGGNATCTGNCCATAGGTTCCAGATGATGCGCTGTCCCACTGTATGTAGAGGCCGCTCATTGTCTGGTTTTCGGGTTGGAATGTGAAGTCNACGGGTATTTGTGCCGGNCCCAAGTCCAGTGATGCGCCTGCAATTTCCTCGTACCTGCTGCAGATGGAGTCNAGNCACGCCCTTACGAATGCCGGTTCAGTCCCATCGTTCTCGATGACCATTGACAGTGTCACCTCGGAACCCACCATGGCTCCATCGGAGATTGTCTGGGATACTATGGAGAGGTGCGCGCCCCTCTTTGGGAGGACCTGGAATTGGAGTGTCTCGTTCCTGGTGTTGCCGCTTGAGTCGGTCGCCCTTACCACCACCTCGTGCTGCCCCCGATCCAGTGGGGGGAGGTCGAAGGACTCGATTTCTGACCAGGTCACGTTCGACATGGTTGGGGTTCCATCCACCCATGCCGACCAGATTAGGGAGTCTATTGCGTCTATGTCGTCGAAGGACTGGGATAGATTCACCTGAATGTTATCGTCTTCGTGGATTCCGTCATCCGAGTCCAGGGGGATGCCATTGTACCTCATTTCAGGGATAATTGTGGGTGCGTTGGAGTCCAGAACCCTGACAATCCACTCGCGTAACGCTTCGTTTCCGGCATCGTCCATAACCCTCAGAACCACTGATGTTAGTGTCAGTTCCTTGGCACTGTGACGATCTTCGATGCTGATGTCGGCTCCGTTAACCCCTGTCCCTTGGTATACGGTGAATTCGAATGTCCTCTGACCGACGCCCTGCTGCCTCCAGTCGGATGTGATGTTCGTGAATAGATCTAGGTTCACTGGGATCCCTGAGTCGTCAGAACCGTTGACAACTAGGACTATTTTTCCGCCTGAGGGTATCTCAATCTGGTCGACGCTGGTATCGTGGGTGACTTGGGACTCGCCAATCACGAGTAAGATCTCTCCCTCCCACTCTGGCGGAGTCCCATCAACGAACACCGAATCGGTCCATTCCGAGGACATNCCATGGAAATCGGTGCAAGTCGCAGTCACGTTGATGTGGTCGCCGTGAGAAATNCCTATCTCCGAGGGCATGTAGTCGAACCAGGGGTTCTGGTAGGAGTCGAGCTCATCCCCCCCTCTGCTTACAGACCATTCGATTGTCGGAGTCTCNAGGGGGCTGTCTGAACATGATGCGGAGAAAGAGGAGGCCTTGTCCAATGGCACATAGGTAGTTGTTGATGGGAACCTTGAGGCCGAGATTGTCGGAGGGAGGTTCTCTCCTATCGTTATCCTGATATCGTGGGCCACGGGTGCAGCTGAACGGTTTACCGTGAATCTGTTTGGCTCTCCTTCGATAATCTCTGCCATTGGGCTGAACTTGTACTCCCAGCCCTCTGGGAGGCTCACTTCAAGAGGCACCTCCTCGATGATCGAGCCGGTCCTTGGAAGGTCAATCAACCGGAGGACCCTTGCATCTGCAGATCCTGAAACCTCTGCCGTCTCAGACCAGCCCCAGAAACCCCCGGTTCTGTTCACCGGGCCAACCTCGGGTGGGCTCACTGTCACATCGACCCCATCCATTGCGATCATCGGCATGTAGTCAAACAGGCAGCAACCACCGCTTTCTCCATTGGTCCAGTTTCTGGCCGAGGATATCATTTCCGCAAACTCATCGGTCTCGGTGGAGTCCAACCACCCATCCGAATTGCCCAAGTTTAGGTCAATCTGGCTGAGAAGACCTAGTGATCGGTTTCCAAGGAGCTCGGTGCCATACGACTCTGGGAGTGTAACTTCGGCGTACCAAGTTGCATTGACTGGTGCATTGGGCAGAATCTGTCCGGAAATGTTCAGGAAGGACTGCCCATTGAACTCGATTTGGCTAGGGTCGTCTGTGCTTGAGTTAGATTTCTCAGCCAGAGATGTGTGATTCNTCATTACTGGCAATAATACCGAAGCACAGATTAGCATTGTAATCAGGGCTGCTAGAGCCTTTCTTCTGGACATCTTATCACCTACTAGTAGAGTCATGCAGGATTGTCGAGCCAATGAGGTCTACCCCCATTGGAATCAACCGGTTCTCCTCTCCGANATCGTTGAGCATCCTTTCCCTCAGTTCTTGGTCGCCATGGACAAGCAAGAAGCCCCCGGAGCCCGCACCCAGTAGCTTTGCTCCCGTGGCATCTAACCCCATGACCTTNTCATGGAGTTCATCGATACTGGGATTTGAAATGCTGGCTGAAGTCCCTCTCTTGGCTGTCCATGCCTCGTTCAGAAGAGCCCCTAATGAGTTTAGTTCCCCCGACTCGAGCAGAACTGCCGCCTCGTCTGCCTGTTGCCTGATATTCCTTAGCCTGGAGAGCCTGTCCTGAGGGTCCTCTGGAGCCTCTCCGAGAACCTTGCTAGCGCTTCGAGTAAGGCCGGTGTATACGAGAGAGAACTGGCTAGACATTTCTTCCAGAGTTTCACTGCTGAGTTGGATTGGGGAAACCCTGACGCCGTCTTCGCCGAAGGAAATCGAGTTGACCCCCCCGAATGAGGCAGCGTACTGGTCCTGGCGTCCTATCGGGGCACCTAGGACGTCTATCTCAATTCTACAGGCCTCGTCCGCCAGTTGTTCCTTAGAGGGTTTGTTTCCTGCGTACGTGTGCATTGCATTGAGCAAGCCGACGGTTACGGAAGATGATGATCCCAGTCCTGTGCCCCTTCCCGGAATGTCAGCGATAGTCGTTACCTCCACTCCCGAAGATATCCCAGTCAGTCGCATTGCCTCCCTAACCAGATCNTGCTTGACATCATCAATAGATTCGACAAACTCTGTAGATGAGTAGGAAACTCGGATGGAGTCGTCGAACCTTGCGTTGAGTGNCACGTAGACGTATCGATCCAGAGCTGCGGACACAACCCTTCCCCCTGATGCCTCATTTTTGGAGAATGAATCGATATCGGTTCCTCCCCCGCAAAATGACACCCTCAGGGGCGTTCTGCTGATTATCATCGTGCTCCGGGGACAAAGGGTTACTCATCAAGACGCCGGTTTCGGGCCTATTTACAGAACAATACCGATGGCAAGGCATATGAAAGGGTCGCATACGCGAGGGACAGAGAGGCATGGGCGACGTAGTCACGATGGACGATCTCACCAACGATGAGATAATCGAAATCCTGGACTGCGCCGAGCGTCTTGTACCGGTGGCTAGAGGAGATGTCATTCTTCCGCTACTAGATGGCAAGGTGCTCGCGAACATGTTCTTCGAGAACTCCACAAGGACCAGGATGTCGTTTGAAACCGCGATGAAAAGGCTGGGGGGCTCCGTTCTGAACTTCAGCTCGATTGGGACTTCGGTTGCCAAGGGAGAGACGCTTTACGATACAATGCAGATGATAGATGGCTATGCGGACGTTGCTGCAATCCGGCATCCTAGACAGGGAGCTGCCCAGTACAGTGCGGATGCAGTCGAAATTCCTATCCTCAATGCAGGTGATGGGGCTGGAAACCACCCCACTCAGACGATGCTGGACCTATTCACTATCAGAGAGGCCCATGGGACACTCGAGGGTTTGAACGTGGTCCTCGTAGGGGACCTGCGATACGGGAGGACTGTCCACAGCCTATCTCATGCATTGGTTCGCTTCGGAGCGAGGCTGACCCTTGTCTCCCCCAACACACTCCGGATGCCAGACGAGATTGTGTCTGACCTGCGGTCACATGGGGCGGAAGTAACCGAGACCGAGTCTCTGATTGACCAGATTACCGAGGCTGACGTCATCTACATGACCAGAATTCAGAAGGAGAGGTTCCCAGACGAGGACGAGTATGCCAAGGTAGCAGGGATCTACAAGCTCGAGGCCTCTGATCTCAGCGGGGCCAAGAAGGGGATGGCAGTGATGCACCCCCTACCTCGTGTGGACGAGATAGACCCGAGCGTGGACACTACGGATCACGCCAGATACTTCCAACAGGCGTTCAACGGGGTCCCAACTAGGATGGCACTGCTATGCAGGAGCCTTGGGGTCGACGTACCAAAGAAGGTGAAGAAATGACCGAGATGCGCAGAGTAACCGCAATTAGGAACGGAACAGTAGTGGATCACATTCCATCGGGACACGCCATGCAAGTTATCAGAATTCTTAGGATTGACACCGCAAGGGCAACTCCTGTCTCCTTGGTGATGAACGTCCCAAGCGACAAGCTGGGACGAAAGGACGTTCTAAAGATAGAGGATAGGGAGCTGAACCAAGAGGATCTGGACAGGCTAGCTCTAATCGCTCCCGCTGCTAGCATTGCCATAATCAGGAACCATGCGGTTGCGGAGAAGATGAGGGTCGAATTGGCAGATGATCTGGTAAACATCGCAAGATGTTCATTCTCGAATTGCATTACGAAGAACAACAGGGAGCCGCTACCACAGAGGATGAGGGTAGTCTCCCATGATCCATTGGAAGTAAGATGCTACTACTGTGGAAGGGGCCAGGAAATCGGCGAATTGGTAGAGAATATCATCTGATTTCCCTAGGTTTCTTCCGATATCCACATCCTCATGGTGCAAGACTGGCACACTTCTCTGCTGGTTATCTCTCCGCAGACTGAGCACTCGTTTACCTCTTGCTTTGAGTCTGGATTAGCAAGGGAGTGCAGTTCCCTGATATGATCCAAAGAGTGCAGTAGGCCATGTCTNGCTCCCGGGGTATTTGCCTCCATGCTTGCGACCACTCCCCTGCTTTGCTGGCGCATTGCCCCTGGTGCATGGGGGCAGTCACCGTGGTGAATCGGGAGGCCAGCGCTAATCGCGTAGGCGTGAATCTCCTGCTCGGGTATCCATCGAAGGGGAACTATCCTGGGAGTCACGCCCTCTATTGGGGAATGTGTATGCGGAGCTAGTCTAACCGATCTGTCTATCTCTCCCTTCTGGAGATTCATCAGAATTGACTGGGCCATGTCATCGAGATTATGCCCCAGGGCCATTACTTTGGCCCCGATTTTTTCGGCCAGGGCATTCAATCCCTGACGGCGGAATACCCNGCAGTACGAGCATGGCATGAGTCCCTTGGCTTCCGAGTGTTTCTCGCCCATAGCCGGCATTAGTTCCACGATCTCATCCATTCTGCCGTATCCCATCTCATCGTAGCTGAGCGTCTCGAACCTTATGCCCAGGTCGCGGGCCAGTTCTCTGGCACATTCAAGAGATGGGGCTCTGTATCCTTCTATNCCNTCGTCGACGCATCCTGCTACGAGTTCCACATCCCTACGCCGCCCAATGATATCGGACATCATCGAAAGTAGCACGGCAGAGTCCTTGCCCCCCGAGACCGCAACAAGAATTCTGAATGGTTCCCCCTCATCTGATGTTGCGTCCTTTGGCAAGTCTAGTTGGACTCTGAGTTCCTTAGAAGTTCGCTTGCGAATAGATGCTGACAGATGCTTTCCACAAAGGTGCTGTCCACTGTATACCTGATGCACCAATGCATCGCTTCTGCACCTGCTGCAAGACTCGACAGCCAAGCCCTCCGCCATGACGTCCCGTCACGACAAGAGGGCTTGAATCCACTCCTCCGGTGAATTGATGACTGTTTCCCCAATCGTCGCCCATGGATGGCGAGTTGCCCCTCCCTGGCAGGACCGATGTCGGGGGCAAGTCTTTCTCTCCTTGGGTAGACAGGTTCGCACTGGCTCTTCTTGCAGTTCTGGCGATCTTTGCACATGGTCAAATCGCATCTTTCCTGGATGGAAATGGAGTACCCTATCCCGAAATAGCCAGCGGTTGCGGACTCATNATCGCGGTCCCGATTATTGCCACATCAGTAGGAAAATTAGTTGTCAGACTGTTCGATTGAGTCCGAATCTCTGAGATTTGATAAAGCCGACTCGATGTATCCAGACAGGGTCTGCCAAGGGACCACGAAGCGCATTCCTGCTACTACCAAGATGAAAAGNCCCGCAGAAATTACCTTCCCGTATGTCATTTGCAGCTCAAGGGACTCCTTGACCTGCCCGGTCCACTGAGAACCCTCGAAAATCCCAACCAATGAAATCATCAGGTCATCGAACGCCAAGGCCAGAGCAGTGGTTATCGCAACCAGCGCTATGACCATGCACAATTGCAGCAAGTGAGAATTGACCAAGTTGTTGAACTGCCTGATGTACTCCCTGTCCTTCTTTGCGTCCTCNGGAAGTGAGGAGGCGTACTCGAGGTGATTGATGGCGGCTATACCGGATTCCATGAACAGCAGGATTAGCATCGCAATGCCCAGAAGGGAGGCGGCGAGAGGGGAGACCAGCCCCCAAAACATCGAGCCTTCACCTATCTGTGTCGGCAATGGCCTCAGACCTAGATCTACCTCTGAAAGAACCGGTTCAAAGGTGAGAATTGAGTGGAAAGCAATGACGATGATAAAGTATCCAACTGCCCAGGAAATCGATCTCTTGGAGAGTCCCCATATTCCGATTAGGCCCGCTAGTACTGGCGCGAAAACAATGCCGAGGAAAATCAGCTCAAGTAGCAGGCCGAGGGGAGAAAATAGGTGGTCGATGTGGTCCCACGGAAAGTGCAATCCGTTGAATACCATTGATATCACCCAGGAGAAGACGAAGGGGACAACCATCCAAGCCGCAATAGCGATCATTGTGCCCTGCTTGATCTTGGTTTGTAGTTCGTGTGAGAGGGACCAGAACCTATCCGCAGCTAAAGCAGCTAGTGCGCACATCAGAAGTGGGCCGATCAGTGACATCGTGCCAGACTGCCCGATCCCAAGTAGTATGTCTGGGATATACAGGTCTCCCTGGTTTGAAAGCCAAATCAACCCCCTAGTGTGCTCGTATGATGGGCACCAGCTGGTCTCGCTGTGGTCGATTACGAACTGGTCGCTGCAGGGGCCGTATATCTCGCTCATCCTCTTCAGGAGTAGGAGGAGAGATGCAGTGGAAACTACCTGAAGGAAGACTATCTGCCACTTCCTTCTGAGTACAGGAATGTGGAGAGTCTCCGTAACTTCCTCTGCCTTTTCCTTCATCNCAATCATCCCATTACCCCCTCGATTGCAGTAGAGCCTGGGACAGTTCAACATCCGGCATCCAGTCAATTACCTGGGCCCCGTATCCTGAAACTGCAGTAAGGCGGTTCTGCCTCTCCAGTTTCAGAACCTCATAGGACATCCGTGGGATCCTACTGACCAGCCTCTCAAGGTCTACGCTACTTGGGGAGAGGATGGTTACTGAGTGGCCGTTTCCTGAGAGACTGCGAATCGCTGGTAGAGTCGTTCCGTCTCCTTCGAGGCTGCTGATGATGAANACTGGGGAGCCACGACTAATCCTGGGAGCAAGCGCGTTGGTCACCGCTTGCAAGGGCATTGATCCGGAAGGTGAGACTGATGCCAGCCTGCTTAGTATCTTGTAGTGCTGCTTGTCTCCCGTGTCGGCTGGTAAGAAGTCCATCTTGTTACCATATGTCACCATGGCTACCGAATCCTTTCGCTTCAGGAAGTGGTTTGAGATTGATGCGGCGGCAGAGGCTCCCATCTCAAGTGGATTCTTCAGCACGGTTCCAATCCTACTGACTTCCCTAGTGTCCAGAATAACGAAAACGTCGGTTACCGCATCCCTGGTCTTCTGATTCACCATTAGGTCCCCGGTCCTCGCNAATGCCTTCCAGTTGATTGAGCGAAGTGAGTCTGTGGATAGGTACTCCCTTAGAGAGTAGAACTCCATTCCGGGACCGGGGGTCCTGAGGGTCGTGGCACCAGTGTACATCTTCGGAACGTCCGCTCTTAGCATTGCATCCTCCACGTCCCTGACCTGTGGGAAAACGGTGATGTCGCAGATATCGTCAATTCTAGAGTCGTTAACAAATAGGCCGAAGGCGTTCTTGAATCTGACAGAGATTGGTCCGATAGAGTAGTGTCCACGAAGTGGGCATCTTAGCATGTAGTCAATCTTGGTGGTTTGACCTGGGCCGAGATTCAGGCGAATCTGGTTAATGCCNCGTCTAATCTTCATCTGATGGGGCACGTTGTCGAAAACATCGAGTTGCTGAGTCCTTCTGTAGGATTTGTTAGTTATAGTGAGGGAGACCTCGATAAGATCTCCCTTGTACACGTTTGAGTGGGGCACGTAGCGGCTGATCTCCAGCTCCGAGTGACCGGTGATCCAGCCATTGATGGAGATGAATGCGATGAATGTGAGTCCGATGATCATCATCTGGAAGTTGGAAATCATCATACCTACAAGAATCAGGCTAATCCCTCCAGCCAGCATGATGGCTGCCTTCCTAGTCCACACTTCCTATCACCCCCGTCTCAGACTCCCCCCATTGCTTGATTCTCCTGACTATTCCCACTAGCTCATCTGCTCGATACTTCCTCTCCTCGAAAATGAACCTGACAAGAACCGGGTCTCTGATTAGATTCTGTAGCTCGGCTGCGGGCATCGAGTCGAACTCTTCCCGAGTGAGGCCGTTGATGTTCCTCACCCTCGAAAGTAAGACCTGTCGAATCTTCTCTGGCTTCTGGTAATATTCGTACCTCCTAGCATCCCCGAATCCATAGTAGACGACTCTGAAGACATGTCGCCANTCCTCTGGATCCTCCTTGCGAATTAGTACTGCCTCTAGGAAAACGAACAGTATTAGGAACAGTATCANCATCGCCATCCAGTCATTTGTGAAATATATCAGAAGGTAATACAGGAGGTTGTATGTATCGCCGAAAAGAGTAGGCTGCTGGTGACGGCTCTCATCAAAGATTACCAGCGCATGCTCGCCTGGTGAAGTGCCATTGTCATCCAGAATCAGGGCCTCAGCCACTATGTCCAGAACCCACTTCCTGTTGTCGTTATCTGGAACCAATCCAAAATACTGCGACTCGAATTCCGGATCATATAGCGAGTTGATCAAAATCGAGCCGTCTGAGATGAAGTGGACCCTTCCAGAGTCAGAGCCCCGGCAGAGAATAACTTCGCAGTATCGCACGTAGACTGGGAATGGCCCCTGTTCATCTCCAGTTATTCCAAATGCCTCGTATCCACCAACAGTGTAGTTTCCNTCATCGTTGTTGTCCAGCCAAGAGTCCTGGGTGGTCCTGGCGATGACATACCTATGTTCGGCAGGATTGTACGAAGAGGTCTTCTCAAATGCGGATGGTGTGTTTGTCAGAATCTGATAGTCCTCTGACCAGTCCCATATTGGATTTCCTGACCCGTCGTTACCTAGGAACCTGTGAGCACACAGTCCGGAACCCCTCGCGGTGACGAAAGGCCCTCCAACTTCGGGATTGCTTGG
This sequence comes from Methanobacteriota archaeon, assembly GCA_002725315.1. Taxonomy (GTDB): domain Archaea; phylum Thermoplasmatota; class Poseidoniia; order Poseidoniales; family Thalassarchaeaceae; genus UBA36. Next base: position 41,591 of record PBOL01000019.1, read on the forward strand.
TTCACTGTCTAGGACGTCGACAATGCCGTCCGAGTCCGAGTCCCTAAGACATGGATTTACCTCTGTCTGAGTTCCTGAAGCAGTTGTGAAGTTGAATGCGGAAGTTGTGTTTACCCAAACGAAGTCTGAGCCTAGCGTGTCATCAAAACTGTGATCTGAGAAAAGTCTGTGATTGGTGTACTCCAGGCCAAATTCTGCTGCTAGGTTGCTGGAGTAGCCAAAATCATCCATCAGCATTACTGTGCCACCCCTCTCAACAAAACCTCTGATCGCAAATATCTCGGATGATGTGTATCCATCTCCCTCAGAGAACTGCACGACGTCGCTGTCCCCGGTGAATCGTGGCAAAGAAATGGTGTCCCTCTCCACTCCGGAGATAACGAAAACGGTCTGCTCTGGGTGCTCTAAATCGCTTAGGAGGAGTGGGCTGGAAACAAGAGCAGTAGTTTCTACCCCCATGGAGTTCAGCTCTTCACGGAATGACCCTAGGTCGTTCCATTCGTCCCCATATGCCGACTGCTGGGTCTGTCCGGGTACAACGTAGGTCATTCCTATCGAGAGGATCAGAATGATGAGAAGTGACCAGAAGGAAACTTGCAGAGCAGTTCGCCTGTTCCTCCTCGTGTTTAGGGTTCTGAAAATTCTGTCCCAGTCCAAAATCGAGTCTCCCCCAGCGTACTACGTTGGATTGAGCCTCAAGTTGGTCTTAAGACCGTTATGTGACCGTGAACGGTATTTGCATCTACTATCTAGACAACTCAACGACTGTTCCGACCGATGCGACTTCCTCGACGGGTACAGCGAGCAAACCGTCAGAAGTTGGCCATGGCAACTCGTTTGGATCTATCCCTGACTCAGTCACAACCAGCAAAGAAACGATGTTTCCGGTGTCCACGTCAATACTGAAATCGGCCAGGTGGCCAAGTGTATCTCCTGCTGCATCAACTACCTTGCGAGTGAGAATCTCCTGGCCGAAAGTTGTCTTCATGGAATTCCTCAGATTGATTCTATCCCCGGACCTCCGGAGCTTCTCCTTACCGACTCGAGACCGCTAGTTAGATTCTCCTCCATCTTGGAGTAATACTGCATCATGTCGTCTGTTACTGTCGGTCTAACCCTCTCAGTTGCCTGATCGAAGTGCTTCTTCGTAACTGTCTTCTTTCCATCCCTCATTGCGATAAGGGCGGCCTCCCTACAGATCGCTTCAATGTCGGCCCCAGTGTAATTCTCCAACTTGGTAGCTATATCATCCAACTTGAATTTTCCAAGTGGCATGTTCTTTGCATGTATCCCGAGAATCGCCACTCTGGAGTCCTTGTCAGGTGGGGGGATGTGTAGTACTCTCTCGAACCTGCCACTTCTCATCAATGCAGGGTCAATCATCTCGGGCCTGTTCGTTGCAGCCACGACTATTACCCCCTCCATTCCCTCGACTCCATCCATGCTGCTTAGGAGTTGATTGACTACTCGGTTCATGACGTCAGATCCATCGCCCGAGCTGCTCCTCCTCATTCCTGCAATACTCTCGAACTCGTCCAGGAAAACAATCGAGGGGCTAGACTGCTTTGCCTTCTTGAATACCTCGCGCACAGCCTTCTCGGACTCTCCGACCCACTTTGAGATAAGCTCCGGGCCCTTTATTGTGATGAAGTTGGCCTTTGCCTCGTTTGCTATTGCCTTGGCAATCAGGGTCTTACCTGTGCCTGGTGCTCCGAATAGCATGATTCCCCTAGGTGGATTAATGCCGAAGTGATCGAACTTCTCAGGCATTGTAAGCGGCCACTCGATACTCTCCTTCAGGCGTTCCTTCACGTCTTCTAGCCCACCGACCTGTTCCCAAGTCACTTCGGGGACCTCGATGTAAATCTCCCTTAGAGCGCTGGGCTCAATCTCCCTCACTGCTTCCTGGAAGTCGGACATCCGAACTTCCATCTTCTCGATAACCTCGGGAGGAATCTCCTCCTCATCTAGATCTATCTCAGGCAAGTACCTTCGAAGAGCTTTCATCGCTGACTCGCGAACCAGTGCAGATATATCGGCTCCCACGAAACCATAGGTGTTCTCAAGCAGCCATTCCAGATTGAAGTCATCACTAATCGGCATGTCCCTGGTGTGAATCTCGAGTATCTCCCCCCTTCCCTTCTTGTCGGGGACACCGATTTCCAGCTCCCTATCGAACCTGCCAGGCCTCCTTAGAGCCTGATCGATCGCATCTCTCCTGTTGGTAGCCCCGATGACCACCACATTGTCTCGACCACCCATCCCATCAAGCAGAGTAAGTAATTGGGCGACAACCCTCCTCTCAACTTCTCCCGTAACATCCTCTCTCTTGGGAGCGATGCTGTCAAGCTCATCGATGAAAATTATCGCTGGAGCGTTTGCTGCAGCCTCGTCGAAAATCTCCCTTAGTTGCTTCTCGCTCTCTCCGTAATACTTGGAAATGATCTCAGGGCCATTGATTGAAGTGAAATGGGCCTTTGTCTCCGAGGCGACTGCCTTAGCAATTAGCGTCTTGCCTGTTCCAGGAGGACCGTGGAGGAGTACCCCCCTAGGAGGGTCGATTCCAAGTCTTCGGAATAGGATGGGATGCTTAAGTGGCAATTCGATCATCTCACGGACTTTCTGGAGTTGGTTCCCTATTCCTCCTATGTCCTCGTATGAGATCGTCTGGACGTGGTCTTGTTCCTCCTGATCAAGAGCGTCTTCCTTGATGATTATCTCAGTGTCAGGCAGGACCTGAACTATCCCCTTTGGACTGGTTTGTACGATGGCAAATGGTAGTGCCTCTGCAAACAATGTCATCCCGGGAATGAATATCCTGTCACCGGCGACAACGGGCCTCTTATTCAGCCCCCTTCTTGCAAATCCCTCAATGCCGGGTCCGAATCTGACCTTCTGCTGCTTGGCCATCACCGGGCTCAGAACTAGCTTTGTGCATGGCTCAACCTCAACCTTCCTTATCTCCGCCCTGTCACCAAGACTGACCCCCGCATTCTTCCTGATAATGCCATCAACCCTTATCACGCCTAGATTTGCGTCTTCTGGCCTGCATCTCCAGACTATTGCAGCAGTTTTTCTCTCACCTTCTATCTCAATAATGTCTCCTGGTTTAAGGTTCAGGTCATTGTCGAAAGGAACTCTGGCCCTGCCATGACCAACGTCACTTGGGATGGCCTTGGCTACCCTCAAAGTAAGTGAATCCGAAGAGTCTCCTGCCACAATCTCACTCCCTTGCGCAACTTGTCGTGCATCGGGGGTAGTTAAACCCAGCAATTGAGGATTCTCTCGGGGTAAAATGGTTATCGGAACTGGGATGAGCGATGCGCATAATTCATTTCAGAAGTGGCATTCGCGGAAACCATGGCGCACGTTCTGGAGACAGGATTCGAGATAATGGACAACGACAACCCCAATGGAAGCCCAAGAGTAAGGGGTTACAACATAATCAACGGAAAGTTGAGGCAGGCTAGCGACGGAGAAACCTTCGAGAGTAGGAACCCAGCATGGCTAGAGGACTGCCTAGGTGAGTTCCCCCAGTCTACCAGAGAAGACGTGCATGATGCTCTAGATGCCGCTAGAAAGGCATTTGACAACTGGTCTTCAACACCAGCACCTACCAGGGGACAGATCATCGGCAACATGGGCAGGCTACTAATGGATTACAAGGACGATATCGTCAAGCTAGAGACCAGGGAGATTGGAAAGACCCTCAAAGAGAGCTCTGGAGAGGTCCAAGAGGCGATTGACACGTGTCTTTTCTTCCAGTCCGAGGGAAGGAGGCTGTATGGCCAGACAGTAAACTCTGAGCTTCCCGACAAGGAGCTTTTCACTTATCGGAGGCCATTGGGAGTTTGCGGAATAATCAATGCATGCAACTTCCCAGCAGCGGTTCCTTTCTGGAAGATGATTCCAGCGATAATGTGCGGCAACACTTGTGTCTGGAAGAGCCCGCAAGACTCGCCGCTTCTGTCCTTCATGCTTACTAGGATAATGCACGAGGCGGGTCTTCCAAATGGAGTGATCAACCTAGTTCACGGTCGTGGTAGTGGAGCTGGTCAATACCTAGTCGACTCAGCCGACGAAGGAATGGTGGACAAGATCAGTTTCACCGGTTCGACCGCAGTAGGGAAGATGATTGGCGAAACGTGCGGTAGAAACCTGATATCTTGTTCACTTGAGTTGGGCGGTAAGAACCCCCTAGTAGTCATGCCTTCGGCCAGTATCGACAATGCGGTCGAAGGAGCATATTGGGCAGCATTCGGAACTGCCGGACAGCGATGTACAAGCCTTGGGAACCTGATCGTTCACAAGGATGTGTTTGACGAGTTCATGGACAAATTCATGGCCAAGGTCGAAGGTACTCGGATAGGAGATGCGCTTCGTCACGATGATGTACTGTACGGACCGATGCTCTCGGAGAGGTACGCCGAAGACTTCCTCGTTGGATTGGAAATGTGCGAATCTGATGGAGCAACAAAACTCTGGGGAGAAGGGAGTATTACTGACGAAAACAAGCCTGCAAACTTCCTCGGAGAAGCAGGTGACGGAGTATACATGTGGCCTCACGTCTATTCCGACGTGACCGAAGACATGGATTGCTTCCACGAAGAGATTTTCGGGCCAGTGGTCACTGTGGTGAAGGCTGACAGTTTTGAGCATGCCCTACACCTAGCAAACGCGTCTCCTTATGGCCTATCGAGTGCTTGTTATACCAACGATAGGCTGGAAGCATATCGATTCAAGACCGGGATTAAGGCTGGAATGACCGGGATAAACAACTCGACTACCGGGGCCGAGGCACACCTTCCCTTCGGCGGTGTTAAGGGAAGCGGAAACGGTACTAGGGAATCTGGAATCTGGGTAATCGAGGCTTACTCTTATTGGCATGCAGTCAACGACGAATTGTCCGGAAAACTACAATTGGCACAGATGGATGTTGACGAGATTCACATCGAAGAAGCAGAAGCAGACTATGGATCTCTGGCTTAGAGGAACGTCTCGCCGCACTCCGGACACGGGAGACCGGGAAGCCATGCTCCGGGCATGAAGCCACAGTTGGGGCAAATCGACGTTTCAATGTCATCTATGGCCATTGACTCCTGGGAACGTATGGGACAATTCAACATTGGCCTTCCATAGACAGTCCAATGCAATCACTTATGGCTCATCCTCCGTGCCCGTAGGGCACGGGGCGATTGGTTTGAGCGGAAACATCAAGCTCCCGATGAAGAAGGGATTCGGGAAGACTGATCGAACGGATGCCTGGTGGAAGGGACCGACGGCAATGGCAGCCTACTTGGGCTTCATGATAGTCTATGCTACTTGGCGTGGATTCATGGAGTCGGACTTTTGGATTTTCAGTGAATTCGGGGCATCGTCCTGCGCAAACTGGGAGTCTGCTACTTCATTCCACGACGTCACCGACTGTCAGACAATGGCAATTGAGAATCAAAATAGCCACGTTCTCTCTCCCCTTTACAGCCCGCTCATTTTCCCTCAATCAAGTTGGATTCCCAAGGAGTTCTGGTGGATGAGCCCTGCAATGTTCATCCTAATCTTCCCAGCTGGATTCAGAGGAACCTGCTACTACTACAGGAAAGCATACTACAGGGCCTTCTTCCAACAGCCGACTGGTTGTGCAGTTTCCAAGCCCTGGAATGAGTATAGTGGGGAAAGAGGCATCCTAGTAGTTCAGAACCTTCATCGTATTTTCATGTACATTGCTCTAGTATATCTGCCAATACTAACCTATGACTTCTGGTTATCCCTGAACTTCCACAATGAAGTAACTGGAGTTGATTCCTTCGGACTTTCGGTTGGTTCCGTAGTCCTTCTGCTGAATGTTATTCTTCTATCCGGTTACACACTAGGATGCCACGCATTCCGTCACGTTGTCGGAGGGGGATCAAACCATTGGACGGGCTCTCCTATGAACCGGGGGAAATATCTGATGTGGAGATTCTCAACCAAGCTAAACGAGCATCACAAGGATTGGGCCCTAATCAGTCTGTTCTGGGTGATGTTCGCAGACTTCTACATCTGGGCTTGCACCGACCTCGGACTAACAGATTTGGTAATTCTTGGGGGGGCATGATGTCTGAAGAAGTAGCAGTCCACAAGCACGACGTCGTGGTGATTGGAGCCGGTGGCGCTGGACTCAGGGCCGCGATAGAGGCGAGTTCGTCCGGTGCAAGTGTGGCGATGATATGCAAGTCAATGCTTGGAAAGGCACACACCGTGATGGCCGAAGGAGGAGCCGCTGCGGCATTGGCCAACAAGGACCCACGCGATTCGTGGCAGACCCACTTTAGAGACACCATGAAAGGAGGCAAGTACCTTGGTGACTGGAGGATGGCTCAGATTCACGCACAGGAAGCTCCAGACAGAATTCGTGAGCTAGAACAATGGGGGGCTGTTTTCGACAGGACACCCAAGGGAAAGACCAGTCAAAGGAACTTCGGGGGGCACACATACCCTAGGCTAGCTCACATTGGAGATGCTACTGGTCTGGAGCTCATTCGAACACTCCAGCAGAAGGGAGTGCACATGGGAATGGACGTTTTCATGGAATTCACAGTAAGGAGACTATTCAAGACCGATGGGAGGATATCTGGTTGCTTTGCCTACGATAGAAACGATGGTTCCCTTCACGTCTTCAAGGCGAAGACGATCATCCTAGCCACTGGTGGCATTACCCGTTGCTGGGAGGTGTGCTCTGGCTCTTGGGAGTATACAGGAGAGGGTCATGCGCTAGCATATTGGGCTGGGGCGGAAATGGGCGACATGGAGTTCGTTCAGTTCCATCCAACGGGAATGATTTGGCCTCCTTCCGTGAAGGGTATCCTGGTAACTGAAGGAGTCAGAGGGGAAGGTGGCAAGCTACTGAACAGAGAGGGCAAGAGGTTCATGTTCGACTATGTTCCGGAGATGTACGAGGATGAGTTCGCAGACACAATAGAGGAGGCTGAGGCGTGGGTCAAGGAAGTCGTGTCCGGGAAACTCGCCACGAAGAGGAGGCCTCCCGAGCTGCTAACCAGGGACGTGGTTGCCAAGGCAATAAACAGCGAAAGGGCAGCAGGAAGGGCCTCCGAGCATGGAGGAGCTTACCTAGACATATCCTGGAGAGATCCTGAGGAAGTAAAGAAGAAACTCCCGGGCATGTACCATCAGTTCAAGGAGCTAGCCGCCGTAGATATCACGAAGCAGCCCATGGAGGTCGGTCCTACCGCACACTACGTGATGGGTGGCGTCAAGGTGGACCCATTCTCCCAGGAGACATCTGTCCCAGGTCTATACGCAGCCGGTGAGGTTGCGACCGGCCTACATGGAGCGAACCGCCTGGGAGGAAACTCTCTGTCTGATCTTATCGTGTTCGGGAAGATTGCCGGTGAGAGGGCTGCCAATGATGCATCTGGGCGTCACGAATTCATGGAGATTGACCAGAAAGAAATTGATGATGTGATTGCTGAGACCCTCGAACCACTGGAAAGAGAAGGTGGAGAGAACCCTGCGAAGATTGTAACTGACCTGAGGAGCATGATGCAAGAGAAGGCCGGGATAATCAGAACTGGCAGTCTGCTGAAAGAGGCCCTCTCAGATCTTAATTCGCTCGAAGAGAGGGCTGCTTCCTCTTCCCCCGGAGGAGGCAGGGTTTACAATCCAGGTTGGCACCAATCACTAGAGTTGGGGGCAATGATTGACGTGAGCAGGATGTGTGCACTGGCCGCTCATCGAAGAGAAGAGAGTCGTGGGGCGCACACAAGAGATGACTACCCAGAAACCGATCATCATCACTGGGGCAAGGTGAACAGCGTTATCACCATGGGGCAAGGGGGAGAGATGAAAATCGACTTCGCCAGTTACCCCAAGATTCCTGGCGATCTGAAGAAACTATTGGATGCAGAGGACCTGCAAGAGGAGGAGTAAGTTTGAGCGATAAGATAACCTTCAAGATTTTCAGGGGAGAGCCAGACGAGGATGGCGATCCCTTCGGGAGATTAGTAGACTACACCGTAGACCTGGACGAGGGGATGGTTGTCCTAGACGTGATCCACAGGATCCAAGCTGAGCATTCTCCAGACCTAGCATGTAGATGGAACTGCAAGGCAGGCAAGTGCGGCTCATGCAGTGCAGAGATCAATGGCCATCCAAAACTGATGTGCATGACTAGGATGGAAGAGGTATTGGAAGAAATGGAAGACAGCAATGAACCCGTCCTCGTGAAGCCAATGCAAGCCTTCCCCCTTGTCCGGGACTTGGTTACAGACACTTCTTGGGCATACAAGACGGACAAGAGGATAGAGCCAATCAACGGTCCAGAAGAGCCTGACTGGGTCTTCCACCAACAGGAGGCGGATAGGCTCCAAGAGTTCAGATCATGCATTGAGTGCATGCTATGCGTAAACACATGCCACGTGCTCAGAGAGCACCAAATGTTCGACGAGTTCGCAGGACCAAGATTCTTCGTTAGGCTAGCAAGCCTTGAGATGCACCCTCTTGACACTGAAAGCAGAATTCCAGAAATCAAGGAAGACTTCGGAATTGGCTATTGCAACATTACTAGATGCTGCACAGAGGTGTGTCCGGCCGGGATACAGATCACAGACAACGCTATCATTCCTCTGAAAGAAAGGGTCGTCACCCAATACTACGATCCTATCCTTGACCCGATCGCCACGGCAAAGGGGATGGCTGCGGGCGTATTCAGTTACTTCACAGATGACTTCACCCAAGGAAAGGACCCGGGGAACCTGAAGAAGGCGAGGGGTGCCTTGGATAGGGAACGGGCGAGAGCAGAAGAGGCGCGCCTTGCAGACATTAGCAGAACCGCGAGTGCTCGTAAGAGGAATCGATAGGTCGAGACAAGGCTCTCGCAGGACTACCTAGACACATTGAATGGGGATTATCCAGTTCAAATTCGGTCTATTCGTAGTTTCTTCACGTTTGCCCTGTTGATCATGTCAGGCAGCCAGTCAGGTGCATTTGGCCCCTTGGGAACCTTCTTCTTCTCTCCAGAGAACACATGCACTCTGTTCGTTCCTCTCTCCCTCAGATGGATGTCAGTCTCTCCTCTTGAGGCAGCCTTCAGTGCCGCTCCTCTGGGTTGCCTGCTGTGAAACACCTGAGCAGTGTCCTTTCCGTTCTTCATCAACACGAAATATTTCTTCTCCGCCATTGTGGATTCCTCCGGAGGCATGGAATACTCGATAGGTATTAAACTTGAGCCGAAAAAACGCCATACTGGGCCTAAGCAGGCAGAAAATCGGCTTTTCCGGCTAGAGCTCGGCGCATGCCAGAGTCTTGGTATTCGTGACTCCTTCGATGGAACGAACCGAGTCTACAACCAATTTTGCTATCTCACCCATGCTATCTGCTTCTATTTTCAGAATCATGTCATGATCCCCAAATAGTATCTGAGCATCTGAAACGAAAGATAGCTTCGAGGCCTGCTCGTACACGGAATATTCGTTTCCTGGCTCGACATCCACCAGCACATAACCTGTAGACATGTCACCGCGAGTAGGCAATTGGAGATGAATTCTTCCCCAGCTGGGAAAAATTACCCTACGATGGATACATATCAGATGGCCTACCCTCCCATCCTATGGCCGATGTTGTAATCGTTAGAGAGTGCAGACACGGTCAGGTTCGCGTCCTGTATGGCGACATAATCAGAGTCGAGGGGGACGTGATGGTGATTCCCGCCAATAGCAGGCTTGCTGGAAGAGAGGGCTTGGACGAGAAGATGCAACAGGCAGCGGGAACCGGTCTCAGGGAGCACTGTGCCGGGATTGCGAAGGAGAGAAGGAAGCTGAACCTACAGCCATGCGGAGTTGGAGAAGCTGTTTCTACACCATCCTTCGACCTTCCCGCATCTAACCTTGTACATGTCGTGGGTCCTGACTGCAGGAGACCTACCCAAGACAACTTCAGGAGGGAGCTCTTGAGGAACTCCTACGGTGCACTTTTCGATGAAGTCACGAATCTCGACCCTAGGAGCACGCTGGTCCTACCCCCACTTGGAATGGATGTATTCGCTTATCCCCATCGAGAGGGGGCCAGGATGACAATGGAGATAGTACTAGCTTGGATGGATGCTGAAGAAGACCCAGGAGTCGACATGGTCCTAATTGTGACCCATGAAGACAACTTCCTGAACAATATGAAAACGGTTTACCGAGAGAGTGAGGACCAGTTTCCAGGTGTGGACAGGACAAGGGACTACAGAAAGGGCAAGTTCCAGTAATTTAGACCGGTGTTCTCAATAACCCTGAGAATCGGATAGTGGCGTGGGGACCAATTACGAGAGAGAGTTGCGTGCGGTTCTAGCCGGTGAAATTAGCGGTGTAAGAGCTGTGACTCGATCGTGTAATGAAGTTGAGCGCGCCAGGGCTATGCAGGTAGTGCATAGACCGTTTCTGGTGGTAAGAGCACCTGGAAGCGGCTCGGAAGGAACGGGTGATCTTCTGGCCCTCAGAGGAGACATGTGCTTCCCAATAGAGGTTAAATCATCGAAAGTCGACAAGATTTACCTCTCAGGGAGAACGATGGAACAATACAACTCGCTTAAGGCAACAGGAGAGAGGTGCGGACTCCTACCTCTGTACGCATTCAGACTAAAGGGTGTCAGAGGGGACAGTTGGAGAATCCTGAAGGTAGATGTCGAGGGTCTAACAGGCAAGTTGAGGCACCTCTCCCGCAGCATTCCGGCACTTCCTCTGACCAGTAGAGGCGCCCCCCACCTGAATTGGAACGAAGGTATGCCAATGCACAGATTCCTGGAACTGGTATGCAAGTCTGAAGGGGCNAGAGGGGTCGAGGGTGTTTCTGGAGTCAGGGCCGCAGAGTTTGCTTAGGCTAGTCCTCTTCTCCAGATAGTCTGGTCTCTATTGAATGCAGGCGGTTTTTCAGGGACTCGAGGCCCTCTGAGACCATGGAAAGGTCAGCCTGATCGAGCAGCCTGCGGATACTGTCCCTCTCTCTTACTAGGGAGTCTACTTTCCTATTCGTGCTCTTTTCCGAACCCGCCCTCCCGTGAGGCATGACGGTCGGAACAAGTTGCAGGTATTCTGGCTTACTATTGGAAGACACAGGTTGAAGTGCATTGGTAGGACGTGTCAAACCATGGGGGAATACAGCGGAGGTGGAATCCGTTGGACCACGTTGCTAGTTCTACTAATGCTGTACATGCTAGGAGTTCCNCTCTGGCTGGTTCTTCTAATCGGAATCTGGTATTCAGTGCTGGTTGTATGNGAAAGCATGGGAATCCTGGATAGGATGGATGCCACAAGGGTCCTCGGTGCAATTCTGATGCTGAGGACTAGGAGAGGCAAGGGGGTTCTCGAGGTTGTTTCCCGGTACAGGAGGTTCTGGCGTGCATATGGGGAGTTCTCGATATGGCTCTGCTTCTTTGTGATGGGTGGGGTTGTATTGCTGTTGTTCCTCAGTGCAATCGCAACTGCAATGAGCCCNCCAGAAGATTACCTCCCNGCCAGCGACCTCCTTCTGATTCCCGGGGTTACCAGCTTCGTTCCGTTCTGGTGGCCNGCTCTCGCACTGATTTTCGCTCTTGTTATTCACGAGTACAGTCATGGCATCCAGGCCCGGGCACATGGAATGAGGCTCCGGAGCTTCGGGCTTCTCTTGGTCGGCCCGGTTCCAATCGGAGCATTTGCCGAGCCAGAGGAGTCTGAGATGGACAGGGCCCCAAGGAGAGATCGGATGAGGCTCTTCGCGGCCGGCCCTTCGATAAACATCCTGGCAACCTATGTAGTTCTAATTCTCCTCTCCTCAATTGCCAGCGGGATGGCTGCAGAACATGACGGAGTGCATGCTAGGAGCATCGTTGCAGGAGGCCCGGCAGAACAATCTGGTCTGTCCCCATTCGAGACGGTTACACACATCCAAGGGCAGGAGGTCATCGATTACGATGGATTTACCGAGCTGATGAGAGACCTGTCATCAGGAGATACNGTCAGCCTAACTGTCCTTTCGAGCCCGACATCTGGTGATTCTCGAGAAGAAAGGTTCGTTGATGTCACACTTGGTGATCGATATCAGTACTACATTGATCAATGTGATGGAGATGCTGGATGCATCGATGAAGTTGTGAAGATATTGGAGATATTGGAAATCCAGCAGGGGGATGCATTCCTAGGAGTGGCAGACCTCCGTTCCAGCACAGGTGCAGTGGAAGGTTATGCAAACATCGTGGAAGGGAAATACACAATTGGGGGAACTGTGCTTTTTACTCTCCTCGAGCCCCTAGTGATGCTAGGAGAGCCAATACAAAACGATGGGCACACAATGATTCTGCAGGAGAGGGAAATGCTCGTTGCCGGAGATGGCTTTTTCGCTTCGATTCTGGGAACCGAGGGGATTCTGATGTTATTCGACTTCCTATTCTGGCTGGTATGGATAAACTTCCTACTCGGCTTCGCTAACTTAATCCCCATGATTCCATTCGATGGTGGACACTTGGTAAGGGATGGAGTACACTCCGTACTGAGGTTCCTGAAGAGGAATACTCACCCAATGAGGATCGAGGAGCTTGCTAACAGGATTAGCAGCCTTAGCAGCATATTCATACTAGTCATTCTGGCCTTACCAGTGATAATCCCTAGGCTATTCTGACTACTCTTCTTCGTCAATCTGCCTCGGCTCGTGAACCTCTCGGAAGATTACCTTGCCGACTCCGACGTGCTCCCTCAGGGTAGTGACAAGTGAGAACTTGGTGAAGGCCCAGTTCTGGTCGTACGCCATCTCCTCTGGGAGGGTCAGCGTGAGGTCGTCTCCGTCGAACTCTATCTGGAAGTCGTCCTTGCCGGTGTTCATCTTCATCAGAGTCTGCACTTTCTCCTCCCTATCCTCAACGACCTTGACAATCTGGTAGCTGTAGCGGAGTTTCACCCCAGCAAGGGGATGATTGTAGTCAATCCGGGCCCGGCCCGCGCTGAGGAACTGGAGGATTCCGGTCCTGCCACCGATGTCCACTGGGGATCCTATGGCCAGAGAGTTCNGGTCCCTGACGCTACGTAGCANAACATTCTGCGAAATGGTCTCTATCTTGCTAGCATCGCGCTCGCCGTAAGCCTCCTCGGGCTCGATTTCGAAGTCGTACTCCTCCTCTGAATTGGCTTGCGCCAAGTGGGACTCGAAACCGGGAATCAGCCGACCGTCCCCTACTATCGTAATCATGGGCGAATATGGTCTGCTCTCGTCATGCATTTCATGCTCCTTCGCAGTCTCCTCTCTAGTGGTCTCGAGTAGTTTCTCAGTCCCTGCGTTATACAGGTCATAATCGATATGGACGATTGCACCGTTATCCATCGGACCACCTCAAGCGGCCCCGCGACCCGCTCCCCCTTTTTCATACAAACGGTGTTGAGGATATCCGATCTTACTCATCCGCTTTACCAATTTTCCCTTTCGTTGAGGATGCTGCTAGGGTGCTTCCNATCACGATGAGCAGCCATCCCGCCCATACAAGATGGCTTCCATAAAGGTGGTAGACAGTCACTCTGACCTGCTCAANTTGATCGAGATGAAGAGAGGTATTCCCGGCCATTTGTCCCATAATATATGCAGACATGATCTCATTTGTTTGGGCCCTGTCCAGAATCACAATAGTGTCCCCTGTTATCATGGTGAGCCTGTCCACCTCCGAACGAGACGTTGAGAGTCCCGGCGAGTCGAACCTCAGCATTCCCGGCTCTACCAATCCTATTCTCTCACCGTCATCCCTCACCTCGATTGTGATTCCGACGAATCCATCTCCAATTGCAAAATCGTATTCCTCGTCATCTGAAGAGATAACCTGAACATCCTGGAAGACCAGTTCTAACCCCTGATGTTCCAACGGCTCACCCTTATCCAAGGTTACCAAATGAGAAGGATCTGACCTGTCTACCAGAGTTGTCGTTAGGACATGTCCCACAAGTAGAACGACGATTCCCAGATGGGCCATGTGTGATCCTAAGAGTATACGATTCTGTGTGCTACTCGATACGGTCTTCATTAGCCTATATCCTGCTGTCAAGAGGGCGACTACGAGCCACACCAGNATAAATACAGAGAGTTCTCCTCTGGAAATGCTTGGGGTAATCTCCAGTTCGGGGTCTCCGGGAAGTGGTATAGAACCCGACATGAGGGGGAGGGATATCGACAGGGCAAGAACGGTAGACACTGCCACGGTTCCCTGGGAGGTAGAAATCTGCCCTCCAATTGAGTACCAGGACAGGGCCAAGGCCATTACTGCCAAGAACGGAGCCCCGTAGAGCTCGTGTGCGGCAAGATTAGTTCCATCAATCTCTACTGTAAGGAGGACCCAGGTCAGAAGCAGGAAGGCTAANGATGCAGTGAAAGGNGTTGAGACTGCTAGTGACATGCGAGTTTCATCGTCCCTTAGTTTTCCTAGTACTGAGTGAGGTTTTTCCTCTTCATCCGGAATCAGCCAGATAAACAGGAACGGAGCAATCCCGGCCATGGCCTGGTACCACTCTGCTGCCCAACTCCAACTCGAGAANAGCATCAGGAGGACACCGGCCGCTACCAAAGCCCCCGAAGGGTCCTCATGATCAGAATTGACTAGTAGGAATAGTATCGCCAACCCAACAACTGTTACTGCAGTGGAGCCTATCCAAATTCCTATTGATGCGAACAGACCCAAAAGAGACAGTGACATACCCCTTTTTCTCTGGAACAGAGAGGATGCGCCAGTTTCTGCCAACTCCTTGTTCTGTTCTCTGGCCAAATGTGCGATTGCGAAGCATCCTAGGACGATCACAGCGAGAAGATAGGTAGTGACCTCTATCCCTATTGCACTGAGTTCGGCTATCTGCAGTACCCTAACATATGGATCTCTGGGCATCGAGTTTGTTCCATCACCGACGAACGCGTGAACGGACGCCCAGACTCCGTTGGCCCTTGTGACTAGAGTGGCATGAATGACTAGAGCCCCGACTATCATTGCTATCGCGGGAGAAGATGACAGGTTCCTGCCAGTGTCCCTCCTAGGTCGCGCGTGCAGGATTGCCAATAGTCCAAGCCAAGGAAGCAGCGATCCAGTCTCTACNGGGTCCCATGCCCAGTACCCACCCCAGTCCAGTACTGAATAGGCCCAGAGCCCACCCAGACCGATCCCTACCGTCCCCGAAAGAAAGGCGTACCTAGCCCACTTCAGTATCCCCTCATGGGTTAGTTCTGGCCTCTCATTTCTGATGAAGCCGGATAGGGCGATGCTGGAAACGGCAAGACAAAGGGAGTAGAACAGGAAAACGACAGGGGGGTGTATGACCATCAGGTCGGTCTGCAGAAGGGGATTCAGCTCCCCCCTCGTGCTACCTCCACTGGANTCAAATGTCCCCATCAACAGAGAAATGAGAAGAAGGGCGGCAATCCACGAGTGCATAACCCTAGCACTCGTACTCACCCTGTCAGCGTCTGAATCCATTGCCAGGGTGATCGCAGAAAGCATCGCTGCCCACATTAGAAGTGGTCCGGCCCTGCTCCCCCAAACCGCTGAGATTCGATAGAAAAGGGGTAGCTCTTCTCCAACATATTCGGAGACTAGACGGAGGGTTGTATCCTGAATTATGAAGGCCATAACAAGCAAGACGAATGGCGCCACCTGACATGCAAGAGTAGTCATCCTTGCTGGTGGTTCAGCCCCGGACTCAGGCCTAACTATCTGATGGAGAGTTGCCAGCAAGGCTAGTATCAGAAATGCATTGCCTAGAAAGGATAGCATGTTCACCATCCGTAGTACTTTGCACGGCTGTATCCGAATGCCAGCATCGCAGGAACTATTCTCTTGAAGTAAAGTCCTGGTCTCCTAAAGAGAAGTCTGGCAGCAACCATCGTCTTGCCCGTGAAGCCCATGTTCGACATCTCGTTGGGGAAGCATCCTGCCATTAGTGACATCTCCTCGTCTGTCAGGTCGAATAGTGCATTCTTTCCCTTGAGTATCTTGTCATATGGGGGAAATTCGGCCTTCCATAGCCTTGTGTATTCGGATAGTCGCGACGAGCTTAGATCGCCCTCGGAGATTGCTGCTGCTGCAGTCTCGGCAGCGTATACAGCCGACTTGAGGGCTAAGTGCGAGCCTCCTTCGAACAGTGGAGAGGTGAAGCCCGCTGCATCGCCAACAAGCATCAGTCCATCGAAATGGGTATTTTGGAAGGGCCCGGAAATGGGAATAGTACCCCCGAATGCCGGNTTTCCCTTCTCCTTCCAAGGAGGGAGAACCTGTTCNAGTTCCTTGAAATGGGTATTGTCGATGAACTCGTCCAAGGCCTTCTTCGCCCTGGGTCGGTCCTCGGTGACTAGTCCCACATTTGCACGGCCGTCGCACTTTGGAATCATCCACAGATAGCCCTTNTCCGCATACTCCGGCCAAATGTAGAAGTCAAGATATCCATCTGTGGGGACATTCACTAGTTCGTACTGCATTCCTGCAACGACCTTGCCCTGCTCGTTCAGCGGGCTTCCATCTTGCTTCATGACCTTCTTGGAGCATACTGCTGCAACTCCAGATGCGTCAATTACTATCTTGGCATGGATTGGAAACTGATCGCCCTTGCCATCGCAAATCCATCCGCCGAACGATCCGTTGTCCACCCGCTCCATCGAAGTCAACTTGTGTCCTAGGTTCAATCTGGCACCGGCTGAAACTGCCTCATCGGCTATCCATCTCTCAAAGAGGTGCTTCTCCAGAACATAGCCCTCCTCGGTCAGGCACTTCTCTGTTCCATCTGGGAAAATTACTCTAATTCCGTGGACCCTCATGCTGATGACTTCTTCAGGGAGATCAAGATCAAGATTCTGGCATGCAATCTCGGAAATGCACTCCCCGCAATGAACTGGAGTGCCAATCTCCGGATGGTCCTCGATAATAATGGTCGAGAGNCCCAATCGAGCGCTTTGCAGGGCCGCGTTTCCACCTCCGGGACCAGCTCCGACTACCAAGACGTCGCAGTTGTTTACCCCGTCCGCCACAAACCGGCCGTTGAGTCTCCATCAAAGAAACCCTCGGTTCGCCACCTACGGTGGCGAGCGAACCTTCTCATGATGGGAAGCCTCCGGGAAGCCATGGGATGGAGTAGCCTGGGCCAGTTCATTCGGACTCTCGAGACCAATGGGGAATTGCTCAGGGTAAGCCATCCTGTCGATTTGAGGTTCGAGGCGGGATGCATAGCTGACCGCCTGGTAAAGATGGGTGGGCCTGCAGTAGTCTTCGANCAGCCAAGACTGGCGGACGGGAGTATCAGCAGATTCCCAATGGCGATGAACCTGTTCGGAACAAGGGAACGTACCAACATGGCNCTGGGGGTAAAGTCACCGGAGGAGATTGGCGAAATGATGGTGGGGCTGATGAAGCCAGATGTTGGCAGTCTGATAAAGAAGCCATGGAAGGGACTTGGGCTTCTGAAGCAGGGCATTTCTATGGCACCAAGGAAGTCCTCCAGGGGACCTTGTCAGCAAGTCAGGATAGAGGACCCTGATGTCACTAGACTGCCAATACCCACGACTTGGCCCTTGGACGGAGGTCCCTTCATGACACTGCCTCTTGTGGTAACCGCTGACCCGGGCACCGGAGTTCACAACATGGGGATGTACAGAAGCCAGGTCTTCGGACCGAAGGAAGTTGGTTTGCACTGGCAGAAGCACAAGCATGGAGCGGATCATGCAGATTCATCAGATGGNAAAATGCCGGTTGCTATCTGCCTAGGTGGCCCCCCAGAGGTAATCTTCAGCTCCATTTCTCCACTTCCGGACAACCTTTCGGAGTATGAGTTCGCAGGCTTGCTCAGCGGAAGAAGGTTGAAACTCGTAAAGTGCCATACTAACGACCTATGGGTTCCAGCCGAGGTAGACTTCGTAATCGAGGGATACACGGTTCCGGGGGAAACAAGGGTGGAGGGCCCATTCGGTGACCACTTCGGCCACTACTCTCTGGCTGACGAATACCCAGTGATGCACGTTACAGCGATCACCCACAGGAAGGACCCGACAGTTCCAATGACAATCGTGGGCGTTCCTCCGATGGAGGATGGTTATCTTGGGGAGGCCATTGGCGATGCCCTGCTTCCAGTACTGCGATTCCAACACAGGGACGTTGTTGATGCATTCCTTCCTTTGGAGACTGGTTTCCACAACCTAGCGATAGTTTCCTCCAAGCAGAGATTCCCCAGACAAGCCAGGAAGACTGCCTTGGGTCTCCTTGGAGCAGGTCAGATGATGTTCCTGAAGATTGTAGTGGTGGTGGATGAAAATCATAGAGTCAAAGATCTGGACGAGTTGCTGGATGCCTTGGAGAGCAAAGTAAGCATTCCCGAAGATATGGTATTTCTCAGGGGCATGGTGGCAGATACATTGGAGCATGCGTCACCTTGGGAGAACATACATGACAAGCTAATCATTGATGCTACTAGTGGCGCTGAAGGTGATCCNATCACCACTCCCAAGAAGAACAGCGTTGGGGATTCACTGGTAATTACCGTCTCCGGAATAGAGGGTGTTGTTCAGGCTAGGATGCTGCGTCCGTCGATGATGGTCATTACAACGGATATCGGGATAGGAAGNGGACTCAAACAGAGCATTGAGGAAGCTGACGAGCCCCTTGCCTCACACCAGAGGGAGATGATTGAGAGAATTAGGGGCGCGATATGGAAACTGGAGGCAGCAAGAGACCTGAGGTGGCTATTCATCACGGACTCAGATGCTGACTTGGAAGCAGAAGGCTGGAAGAGGAGGCTCCTCTGGCAACTCTTCTGCAGATTCGATGTGGGCAGGGACCTACACTTCGACGATTCTGGGACCAGAGTAGCGTGGGATGCTACTGTCCCTATACCGTCCGAAGAAGGTCCCATTCCGATACGTCGGTGGCCGGCTGTCACCCTACATGACCCTGATCTGGTTCAGAGGGTAGACGATTGGCTCTCACAGAGGTTGTGAAATGGGGATTAAGGAGATTCTGGAGTTCGTTAGGGTTGAGCACACCCTTTTCTCCCTTCCTTTCGTCCTTATGGGATACGCAATCGCCGACAGTCAATTCGGTTCAGAAAAAATGGACCTTGTATGGATCCTCGTCGCCGCCGTAGGTGCCAGGGGTCTGGCCATGGCGCTAAACAGGATCGTAGATCGAGAAATCGATGCGGAAAACCCTCGGACTGCATCGAGGCACCTGCCATCGGGGACCATGTCGATGAGTACGGCTTGGTCACTTGCTGGAGTATTCCTACTATCCCTGCTGTTCTCTGCTTGGAAGTTGAACGAAATCGCATTGAAGATGGCTTGGCTTCCAGTTCTGGCATTCGCAA
The DNA here is from genome assembly GCA_002725315.1 of Methanobacteriota archaeon. GTDB lineage: Archaea > Thermoplasmatota > Poseidoniia > Poseidoniales > Thalassarchaeaceae > UBA36. The sequence goes on from PBOL01000019.1 coordinate 60,910, forward strand.
TCTACCCCTACACGAAGAGAGTTTCCTGGATTTGCCACTTCTGGCTGGGTTTCTGCTTGGCCCTCGCACCAGCGGGTGCTTGGGTAGCAATAGCAGCGGACAGCCATGGATGGGAGGCCATAATTGGGACTGGAGGCTCCAAATCTGAGTTCCTCTGGTTCCCCGAGGTTTTCTTCATCTCTTTGGGAGTAGCCCTTTGGATCACGGCTTTCGACATCAACTACGCATTGATGGACGTTGAAGTTGACAGAGAACAGGGCATCCGCTCATTCCCAGCAAGCCATGGAAAGGCGGCAACAACCTATCTGAGTGTGGCACTAACAATTGGTTGGCTCTGTTGCTTCGTGATGACGGGCCTGCAAGACTTCAGTGAATCCAGGACCTTCAGAGTCACAATGTGGGTTCCAACGGTTATTGTAATGGCGCTGTTGAACATCTACGTGATGTACGGTGAGTCCGCGGCCTCACATGGTTCTGAAAAGGCGATGGCCCGGTACCAGAAGATACTCTTCTACTCCTCGATGGTTACGGGTTGGTGCCTGCTAGCCTGCCTCATTTTCGTTGAGGGAGTAGCCAACGGAATATTGGATTAGGGGATTGTCGTGTTCGTTCTAAATTCAGAATATGGTACAGCTGGAGACCAGCAGCAGGCAATCGACATGCTTGTCGAACAGATTCGGGATGGCCAGGAGAGGTGTGTACTCCTAGGGGTGACCGGTTCTGGAAAGACGTTCGCAATGGCCAAGATGATTGAAGAGTTGCAGATTCCAACACTGATCCTCTCCCACAATAAGACCCTAGCAAGGCAAATCTGGCAGGAGATGTCTGGTTTATTCCCGGAGAATGCAGTCGAGTACTTCGTCAGTTACTATGACTACTACCAGCCCGAGGCTTACATCCCCGGAAGAGACCTCTACATTGACAAGGAGCTCCAGATGAATGAAAGGATAGAGCAAGAGAGGTTCTCCACTGTTGCATCTCTGGTCTCGAGGCCGGACGTCATCACCGTTGGAACGGTGTCCACGATATACGGGTTGAATCCCCCCGAAGTCTTCCAGCAGAACCACCTGCGGCTCCACGTAGGGCAGAAGGCCGACCCCCAGGAGGTGGTCAGGGAGCTCGTCGGTCTGCAGTACCGTAGGACAACCGGTGAGATAGTGCGCGGAGATGTCCGACTGAGAGGAGAGGTCCTTGACGTTTGGATGCCAAGCAGGGACGACCCAATCAGAATCCGATTCGGCTGGGAGGGGATCGAGAGGATTCAGGTTTGCGAGGCTGTATCGTGGGAGCCGTTGGACGAGTTCGAAGAAGCGTGGATTCACCCAAAGGAGTTCTACATGACTAGCGAGGAGCGGTTCAACCAAGCCCTCGAGGACATCGAACACGAGCTAGATTCGCGACTGGACTGGTTGGAGTCCAATGACAAGGGAATAGAGGCTCACAGGCTAGAGCAGAGGACCCGTTTCGACCTCGAGATGCTGAATGAGGTAGGCTCCTGCAAGGGAGTCGAGAACTACTCGATGCACTTCGATGGCAGAAGCAGAGGGGAGAGGTCTTACTGCCTTCTTGACTTCTACGCCAGCAATGCTGAGCAGTTCCATGGCGGGGAGGAAAAGTACCTGGTAATCATGGACGAGTCGCATGTTACTCTGCCCCAGGTAGGGGGTATGCACGGAGGGGACTTTTCCAGGAAGAAGAACCTAGTTGACTACGGGTTCCGCCTGCCCTCAGCATACGACAACCGCCCCCTAAGGATAGATGAGTTCCAAGAGTTGGTCCCTCAGATGGTCTACGTTAGCGCGACCCCTGGTGAAAGGGAGCTTAGGCATCTAGCAGAGGTGACGGGGCAGGACGTACCGGAGATTCTGATGCACGTCGACGGTGGTGGCGGGTCAAGGAAGGCGGATTTGGAGAAGCCTCGAGAGAAGCCAACCATGGAGGGGATTCTGGAGATGGTCGGGGGCGTTGCGAAGATGGAGATCAGGCCAACTGGTTTGCTAGACCCTAGCATTGAGGTCAGGCCGACCAAGGGCCAGGTTCAGGATCTGCTGAGTGAGATAAATGGCAGAGTGGAGAATGACGAGCGGGTACTAGTTACCGTGATGACCATCAAATTCGCAGAGGAGGTAGCTGAGTACCTAGAGAGGATGGGCGTGAAGGCGCACTACCTGCACAGTGAGATTGACACGCTGGAGAGAACCGAGATAATCAAGGCACTGAGGCTCGGTCACATCGACGTAATCGTGGGCATTAATCTGCTTAGGGAGGGGCTCGACATTCCGGAGGTTTCGCTGGTCGCCATATTCGACTCTGACAAGCAGGGCTTCCTAAGGAACGAACGATCGCTCCTTCAGACTATTGGAAGGGCTGCGAGGAACGAAAACGGGTCTGTAATCCTCTACGGTGACTCGGTGTCTCCATCTATGGAGGCAGCGATCAGCCAGACGGTTCGGCGTCGGCGAATGCAGGACGAGTACAACAAGGAGAACGGGATAGTGCCAAGGACGATCGAAAAGGCCCTGCCGGTAATGGGATCAGAGGTTGAGGATCTTCTGTCCGGTGTGGCCGGAACGGGCATGGAAGGCGGGAAGAGGATGGTTGGCAAGAGAGCCGGGAAGAAGGGGGTCGAAGGGCTGGCTCAGAAGTTCAAGCTAGGAGCTGGTGCATGGAATAGCTCCGAGTCGGTGCTGGACAACGTTAGCCAACCCGAGTGGGTAGAGGCCGCCTACCACGCCCTAGAGGGTGAAGAAGAGGCCTCACCTGATCTGATTTCGCGCTTGGAGAGGGAAATGAGACAGGCCGCAGAAAGGCTTGATTTCGAAAGGGCTGCAAACATTAGAGACAGGATATACAATCTGAAGAATGCGACCAATTGAAGACTTGTTGGCAATGCGAGAGGTATGGCCGGGTACTCGAGAGATGACTTTGACGTCCCGGTAGAGGACTACAACTTCGAAGAGATTACCGATGTGAAATCTCTGATTGACCAGATGGGCAAGGCAGGCGGTTTCACAGCGGCCAAGCTTTCCAGGGCAAGGGACATACTCAGTGACGCAATTGGCAAATCGGACCAAGAAGGGGTGCTGAACTGGCTTTCATTCCCTGCCTGCCTGTGCGCGACTGGAACCAGGGGATTTTTCGTAGAGGCTCTCAAGAGGAGGGCTTTCAACGTAGTGATCACTACATGCGGGACGCTCGATCATGATATCGCCCGAACCTTCAGGGACTACTTCCACGGGGACTTCAGCCTAGATGACATAGCACTTGGAGAGCAGGGGCTCAACCGCCTAGGGAACGTAGTAGTGCCCAATGAGTGCTATGGGGAGATTCTGGAGAGCGTGGTCCTCCCATGGCTCCAGGAAATAGAGTTGGAGCGGTCTGGAGGGCCAGAGGAAAATCCTTGGATCGGATTTGGCTCGGTAGAGCTCTGCTGGGCTTTGGGAGACAGGATTGAGGACGAGTCGTCGCTGCTGCATTGGGTGGCCAAGCACCGAATACCAATGGTCATACCTGGCCTGACTGATGGTTCAATTGGGTCCCAGTTGTTCATGCACCGACAAAGAAGCCCTGGGTTCATGGTTGACATTCTAGCGGACGAGCAGATTCTCTCCGACCTGATTTGGACGGCCAACGAGAGCCACGGACTGATGGTAGGTGGCGGGATATCGAAACATCACGTGATATGGTGGAATCAGTTTAGAGAGTCTTCAGGAATGGACTCTGCAGTCTCAATTACGACGGCCCCGGAGTACGATGGCTCCCTATCCGGGGCACGGCTTAAGGAGGCCATTTCTTGGGGAAAGATCCGTCCAGAGGCCCCTCAAGTCGTCCTTGAAGGAGAGGCTAGCGTGCTTCTCCCTTTACTCGGTGCAGACCTATTCAGAGAGTCTTGATATGATGACGTAGTAATCGCTAATAGTCTCCTTCTACGCACGAGTGGCATGTCAGTGAGAGAAGACATCCAGAACATGATCAACGAGCTAATCGAAGCACTCGATGATGCCGAGAAGCATGACAAGGGGAACGGTGCCGCAGGTACAAGGGTTCGCAAAGTGATGAGCAAGTGCAAGAATCTTGCACAAGGCGTTAGAGTTAGGGTTCAGAGCGAGAAGAACAGCAGATAGTCAACCCGAGAGTGCTATTACTTCCATCAATGATGTGCGCATGGGGACCAGAGGATGCCATCCCTCCCCCCCGGACTCGATTAGTGCAGAGTGCAGGGGGGAGAGATCTGGCCTATCATCATCCGTGATGTTGGGGCCCCTAACAGGACTTGGGACTCCACTGAGTGATTCTGTCGTATGTGAGTGGTTGATTGCATCATTGAACCTATTCCAAAGGACCTCTATCTCCTCTCTGACATCAGCCCCATTCCACGGCCTCCTACCGCAGAGGTGAACCAGTCCCTCAGAGATTCGTCCCTCTTTCGGTAAGATTAGCGTACAAAGAGCGTCTGCTACGTCCCTAACGTGGACCCAGTACCTGATCCCGCGATAGGCATCCACATTTGGGACTCCGCCCTTTACCATGCTAACCATTCTGGCGATTTCCTCGCACCCCCAACCGGAGTCCCATCCTGGGATGATTACATCTCTGACGACCACATTCAATGTAGAGCCCCCGATGGTGCTTCCTTCGGGGAGAACTGCAATATCCCCTCCTTCTCCCTGGCCAAGTCGGACCACGATATCCGAGGTATCCGGAGAAGTGGAAACCGATGCCCCGGCCCTTTCTAGCCTGTCTCTAAGAGCACCATGAAGACCGTCTTCCTCGCCATCGATGAATACTGACGTAATCATCTTACCACTATGAAGCTGGGTTGGCCTCTAGCATCTCGGGAGAAGTGAAGTGTTGTATCGCCTCTCTCAAAATGCCGATAATGAGGTCAATTTCTGCAGAGGTGATTCCAAAGTGAGGGGTGAACCTGAGGGCATTCTGACCCCCATGGATAACCCCTAGCCCACGCATCCTGCACCACTCCTCGACAAAGCCGAATCCGATTACCGGCAACGTCTCGGGATCGAGCTCTGCGCAAAGTAGGAGTCCGGTCCCCTGAACTTGGACTATTGAACCTGGCATCTCCTTGGAGAGAGCCTGGAGCTTAGAGACAAACTCTTCTCCCCTCTCTCGGATATTCTGCCTTAGCTCGGGAGTCACCCTGTCTAATACTGAAATCGCCGTCTCTAGCGCTCTGGGATTGGTAGTCATCGTGTTCCCGTATATCCTCACCACATACTGCTCAGCCGCCCTTTCTGACAACCCCACAACTGAGAGTGGGTACTGGCCAGCATTGAGTGCCTTCGACCAAGTCTCCATGTCCGGTGCCTCGCAGTCCTCGAAGCCCTCGTAATCAACAATGCTCAGGCATCCCTGGCCTCTCAGACCAGCCTGGATTGAGTCGACAAGGAGCATGCTTCCATGCTCCGAGCAGAGCTCCCTAGCAGCATCGTAGAATTCCCTGGTGACGCATTGTCCGGGGTTCCCTTCTCCCATTACTGGCTCCATAGCCATCAATTCGATGAAGAAACCCTCGTCCTCTGCCCTAGTGAAGGCCGCCCTGAGTGATTCCACATCATTAGATGGTACGAAAATAACGTTTTCACGCTCCCTGAACGATGCCAGGTTCTTCTCGTAGCTCTTTCTGCATGAGTCGGATATTTGAGCTGGCCTTTGAGTCCTTCCATGGAAGGCCTCGACAAGTGCAAGCAGTTTCGTAGGTTTTCCCTCATGGCGTCCTCCTTTCCCAGTTACTAGATTTGTATTCGCATCGGCAATCCTCATCGAGATTGTCACCGACTCAGAGCCACTGTTCAGACATACGAAGCGAGAGAATGGGCAGTTTCCCCTCTTGTGGCCGACCTCCCGACGTAGTCTCTCTGCAAGCCTCTTTTGGCTGAATGAAGGGGTCATCACATTCGCCATAACCCAATTTTGCTGCATCGATCCAATCACGTCGTCTGGGCCATGCCCCATTCCAAGCATTCCGTATCCGCCATTGTCATGCAATACTGCGCCATGAGATGTCACTATCCAAGGCCCTCTCGCAGCTATCGCGACATATGGGTTAACGGTGGGGGCATCGTAGAAGTTGACAAAATCGGACTGGAGAAGATTTGCGAGTTCTTCCTCGTCCATAGATAGTACCTCAGGGCCCATATCATCCAATATGCTATGAAAATTGGAAGAAGCCTCCTCTAGGGCACGGCTGAGAGATGGGTCAGTAAGCAAGAATTCAGCAATTATTTCATCACTAAGTCCAGTAGTTCTTGCTAATCCTGTATTGGAGCGAATCTCCTCCAGTGCTTCCATACCGCTAGCCATCGTTCTTCGGGAGGGTCGGTGACACATCAATATTCTCTGATTTCCGCATTGCAAGATCCGTGTCCCTGTGCCTGGAAATGTAAAAAGTGACTTTTCTGATAATCATACAAAAAATCAAATTAAGTTTAATTTTCCAATTGAAAAATTAGTATATAATCAAAAATTTCAATTGGATTATCAGTCTTGGTTAACGAATAATATAAGTGCTTCTCCGTGCTCTGGGCGCTTGGAGATAGCAAGGGGGATGCACTCTATCCCGGGAGGGAGGAAATGGTAGAGGACTACGAAATACAGGAATTGATAGAAAGAGACGTCTACGTCGGAGACAAATACGTTGGAGTGATCGTTGGAGAGAGGTTTCACCCGAGAGACGAGTTTGTCAAATCGATGAGGATAAAGGTGGAAGACGAGGTAGCAAGTGAGTTTATGAGAAAACCCGCCGATCTAGCCCCGTTGGCAAAAGAGCTAGTGCATAGCATCAGGCCAGACGGAGGAGTGAAGCTATCCAAGTCAATGAGAGAGCTACAGAGAAGATGGAGGAACACGGTCAGAATAGAGAAGGACCTCTATGCTCCCGATGAGCTTGTCGATAGGGCCGTTCTGGACAACGACGGCATGGACATAGGGAACGTAATCGACTTGATCAAGATTAAGCGCACTTACAAGGGTCTACTGGTAAAGCCCCACTTCATGATAAGGGCGAGGCACAGCCTTCCTGAAACCATAGCCGTACCTTGCGGCCAACTGGCCAAAACGACGAACAGGCTCGATGAGGTCATTCTGAAGTGCACTTTCTCCAGGCTAACGACGCTGCCAAGCTACCTGAAGTTGAACGGGCACTGGGAAGAAGAGTGAGCATTACTCTTGAGTAGCCTTCAAATCATCTACCTGCGTGGCTCCGCTGCTCAAGGGCGCGTAGCTTAGTTTGGCTGGAGCACCCGGCTGATAACCGGGAGGTCACAGGTTCAAATCCTGTCGTGCCCACCAATTACAGCGTCCAAGGTTTCCATTTCACAACAATAAGCATCATGAAGGGGCCTCTTCCCGCTTCAGACCAAATGCCTGTTCTGAGCGGGGCATCAGGCGCAGAAGTCGCAGAGTCATTGGCTCCGCTATTGGATATGGATCACGTCAGAGTCGAGAGCAGGAGGTTCCCCGACGGAGAGGCCTACGTCAGGATTCCAGCTGAAGATATAGGGTCAATTAGATCGGAGCCGGTTGTGCTTGTCTCGAACACATATCCAGACTCGGGCATTATACAGACGATACTGCTGCTAGGTGCCATCAGAGACGTCAGGAAGGGCGACCTTTCGAATCTGAAGGGGGAGTTATCTGAAGGGATGGATGACGTTGGGCCAGGTATTTTCCTAGCAATCCCATACTTTGGCTACGCAAGACAGGACAAGAGGTTCTCGGCTGGTGAGTCGGTTTCAGCCAGGACAGTGGCAGAGGTCCTTGAGGGCCATTGTGACGGGATTGCAATACTGGACCTTCATGCCCCAGAGGTTCTCGAAGGGATGGGGGTGCCGATAGAATTCGTTAGTTCTATGCCCGAAATTGCAGACAGCTTGCAAAACGGGGTTGGTCCGGACTTCATCCTAAGTCCGGACAAAGGCGCTATTTCGAGGGCTTCTGAGGTAGCAGGACTAATCGGGTGTGAGTTCTCCTACCTAGAGAAGACGAGGATCGATGCCCACACCATAGAGCACACACCCAAGGACCTGGACGTCTCGGGCAAGGTCGTAGCCATAGTCGATGACATGATCAGTACCGGGGGGACCATCTGCAGGGCAAGCGACGCCCTGAGGAGGCAAGGGGCGATAGAGGTCCATGCCGCCTGTACCCATGGGCTGTTCACAGGGGGGGCACTGTCAAGACTGGCGGAGCATGTAGATGGAGTCCACACTACCGATTCACTGCCGAACCCCAGGGCTAGCGTTTCAGCAGCACCGGCACTAGCTAGGGGCCTTAGAACGCTGATTGAGTAGACGTCAGGATAATGGGCAACCAAGTCGCTATACGCTGCGTTTATATCGGTCATGCCGTGCGGCGGCTTACCAGCATGAGGAGATGTTCCAATGAGTGTTCATATTGAGTTTGAGACCCCGCAAGACGTACAAGAGCAAGTTTACGAGATGGTGAAGTCCCTAGGAAAGGACGGCAAGGGCAGACTGAAGAAGGGTGCCAATGAGGTTACCAAGTCCGCCGAGAGGGGCACTGCCCAGATGGTCGTGATGGCCGAAAACGTGAACCCGGGCGAGCTTCTGGCACACATTCCAATGATCTGCAAGGAGAAGGAGATTCCTTTCATCTACGTAGAGGACCAGGCTTACCTGGCCGAGGCAGCAGGAATGAGCACAGGAACCAGGACGGCCGCGGTTGCGGTGATGCAGGTCGAGAAGGAAGGCATGGACAGATTCAACGAGGTTAAGGGCCATTACGATACGCTCTCCTCATGAGTAAGGAGTGATTGATATGGCAACAGAGGCATGGCCAGCCGAGGTCGTGGAGATCGTGGGAAGAACCGGTCTGACTGGAGAGGCCATGCAGGTCAAGGTCAGGGTCTTGGACTCCAACAACCCTCGTGACGTTGGCAGGATAATCACCCGGAACGTGCTTGGCCCGGTCAGGGGCCCCGACCCAGTGACTGGCAAGGGTGGCGACATCCTGATGCTGAGGGACACGGGGCGAGAGGCCCGTCGGATAGGTTCGAGGTGATTTGATGCCGGAGCAGAGGATTTGCTCATTCTCGCACGAGGAGATCGAGCCCGGAACCGGAATGATGTACATCAAGAGGGACGGTTCCGTCTACTGGTTCAAGGACAGCAAAGCCAGGAAGAACATGCTCAAGCTGAAGAGGAACGCCAGGCGCCTGAAGTGGACAAGGCGCTACGAGAAGGGCGGCATCAAGTGATCAGAGGGAGTCCCCTCCCTCTTCCCACCAACCAGGGCCATCGGTCGCATGCCGCTTACCGTCCTGGTGCTTCCAGCAGTAGTCGGTATCCCTGAAGCTCAGAGAATTGCATTGATCCATGGAACATTTCACCATCTGCTGCCTTTGTCTTCCAAANGGGTCATCTNTCGAGTCTCCCTTTGCCATATCCTCATCCTTCTCCTCCGAGGAGTCGAAGGACGGTCTACCCCATCGGGCGAAAAACTCTCCATCGTTGAAGACCTTGTCGAGAATCCACAAACNAANAACCACGATGANTATGGGAATGTCGATTTCTGCGATTCCGGTAATCATTATGCCATGGACTGCTATTGAGTGTGCATCAAGTTTGCCACTGCCTGATTCACTGGGCAGTTATCCTGTAGTCGACCCTGGCCCTGTCATTCTCGTCGCTGGAGAAAAGCCCACCTTGATCGGGGGGCTGTGCCTCCCCGCAGTCCGTGTTGTCAATCACTGTGACGTAGGTGCCCGCATCTATGTCGACCTCCAGATTTGCTCCTGCTGTGTTCGGGTCGCTGAGGTCTGCCAGGTAGACGAAGCTCTCCTGCTCGCCCTCTGCGCATTCCTTGTACTTCTCGTAGTTCACCTCGGTCATCGTGTAGAGGTCGATGTTCGGGCCCTCCTGCTTCTCCAGTGTCAGCCTTATCGTAGCCACCGAGTCGATTGTCCAAGTGAGTTTGATGTGCTCGTCCTCGTTTACGAAGGTGTTGTCGTCGAAGAGCTCCTGCTCTGGCTTAACGGTGTCACTAACCCTATCCATGCATCCAGTAAGAAGTATGCATAAACAGAGTATGAGGGAGGCAAATTTTCTCATGGGGCAACGAGAGAGCACAGGCACTTCAAGAGTTTGGCTGGGTAACTTCGTTGAAATAGGGGAGGGTTTTCGGCCNGCCCATGGGAGAGCAGACNACATACATCATGATCAAGCCAGACGGAGTAGAGAGGGGGCTTACGGAGGAAATAGTCAGCAGGTTCCAGAGCATCGGGCTGCGCATGGTGGGCAGGCGAGACCTGACTCCAACTCTTGAGCTAGCCGAGAGTCACTATGGGGTCCACAAGGAGAGGCCCTTCTATCCTGACCTAATCGAGTTCATCACNTCTGGCCCGGTAGTGGCAATGGCATGGAGAGGAGAGGGTGCAATTGCGGCATCCCGCAAGCTGATCGGAGCCACTAACTGGGAGGAGGCGGAGCCGGGGACGATTCGCGCTGACTTCGCTAGGAGCATCGACCACAACGTCATCCATGGCTCAGACGGAGAGGATACTGCCACCTTCGAATTGGGCCTCTGGTTCCCAGATGGTCTTGAGGACTGAAAAGAGTGAGTAGCATGAGGTGGGTAGGATGTCAGGACGCAGACAACCCATCGTCGCCGTGCTAGGTCACGTTGACCATGGCAAGACTTCATTGCTAGATCACGTTAGATCCCTCGGCGAACAGGGTCGATCTTCGGTGATGGACAGAGAGGCAGGTGGCATCACCCAGCATATCGGAGCCACGGAGGTGCCTGCTGGAATACTGAATGACTTATGCGCCCCGCTTCTAGGTGGGAAGACTTTCGACTCTCCTGGGCTTCTTTTCATAGACACACCGGGACACCACTCTTTCTCGTCCCTAAGAGCCAGGGGTGGATCACTAGCGGATATAGCGATACTAATCGTGGATGTCATGGAAGGGTGCAGGCCGCAGACCAGGGAGTCACTTAGAATTCTGAAGCAGTCCAAGACCCCATTCGTCATCGCTGCCAACAAGGTGGACAGGATATACGGTTGGGGTGCGGAAGAAGGCCGCTCAATGGCCCTCTCAATGAGGGATCAAAGCAAGGAGGCCCTGGGACTTCTGGATCAGAAGTACTGGGAGCTAGTTGGCCAGATAGCTGAGGAGGGATTCAACGTCGAGAGGTACGACCGCATCAAGGACTTCACCAAGGACATCGCCCTAGTTCCCGTCTCGGCCAGNGAGGGAGAGGGAATCCAAGACCTCCTAGCGGTAGTGATAGGACTGGCAGAGCGTTACCTTGTGGACCAGNTAACGGACGTCGANGGCTCGGGCGAGGCAACTGTCCTGGAGATGAAGGANGAGCGTGGCCTCGGGAAGACCCTCGACCTAATCCTTCACAGGGGTTCGATCCGCAAGGGCGACGAGATAGTCCTGGTCGGGGACAGAGGTCCGATAGCCACCCACGTCAAGGGGCTTTTCTCACCCAGGGGGATGAGCGAGATGAGGGACGCNGGAGACCGTTGGGACGACTCGGAGGTCGCCTATGCAGCGGCTGGAGTGAAGATCAGTGCCCCCTCTCTAGAAGGGGTTCTCGTTGGCACTGCTCTGAGGGTGGTAAACTCAGATGAGGAGAGGGCGGCAGCAATGGATGCCGCCAGACAAGAGGCCGACCTATCCATCGAGCTGGAGGAGGAGGGCGTATGCATCAAATCCGACACAGTAGGTGGTCTAGAGGCGCTGGCTAAGGAACTGGGAGAGGCAGGGGTACCAATCAGGGAGGCAGGGATTGGGAAGGTAAGCCGTCGGGACGTCAGAAGCGCAGAGGCCGCAGCTGATCCGCTTCATCGGCTAATTCTGGCATTCAGCACGGAAATCATGGACGAGGCCCAAGCAGAGATAGACGCATCCGAGTCAGGTGTCAAGCACATAGGCTCTGACATAATCTACAGGATCCTNGAGGAGCGAGAGGAGTGGATCGAGGCTAGGAATGCAGAGCTGGAGGAGGAACGGAGGGAGATGGTGGTCTACCCTGGCAGGATAATGCTTCTTCCAGACCACACATTCAGGGTTTCGAAGCCGGCGGTTGTGGGAGTAAGGGTCCTGGCCGGAAGGATACACATCGGGCAGGGACTCCTGAAGGAAGGCAGGAAAGTCGGGAGGATCAAGTCAATCCGCTCCGGTCAGGAGAGCATGAAGGAGGCCAAGCAGGGAGCGGAGGTCGCAATCTCGGTAGATGGGGTAACCGTAGGTAGGCAGATCGACGAGGGGGACGTCCTTCTTGTGGACATCCCAGAGTCCCATGCNAGTAAGCTTAGGAAGATGGAGATGACCTCCATGGAGAGAGAGGTCTACGAGGAGTTGCTTGAGCTGCACAGGAAGGACGACCACTTCTGGGGACGCTGAGTCACGAGCATGCGATGTTCATAGGTCCCGAACACTCAAGTAGTGATGGAAACGGCCTCGGAACCTCGAGGGTTCGACATGACCATGGCTCAAGGCGGCGCATCAAGCTCCAAGGACCTGATCAGGTCTGTTTCGGGTCACTCGAACAACCTGATGAGCGAGGTGGCGAAGGTAATCATCGGAAAGCCGGAGAATATCAGGAAGGTTACGATAGGCATCCTGGCAAACGGAAACATCCTGATCGAGGACAACCCCGGCCTGGCGAAGACCCTGATGTCGAATACCTTCGCACAAGCGCTTGGTTGCAAGTTCAAGAGGGTCCAGTTCACTCCCGACCTCCTTCCGGCCGACATCATTGGAACGTACATGTACGATCAGAAGACGGGTGAGTTCAGGCCTAGATTCGGTCCTCTATTCACAAACATCCTTCTAGCCGATGAGATCAACAGGGCACCTCCNAAGACCCAGGCGGCGCTCCTGGAGGCAATGGAGGAGAAGCAGGTCACAATCGAGGGGATAACCCACAAGCTGCCAGCTCCATTCGTGACGATGGCGACCCAGAACCCGATAGAGCAGGAGGGAACCTATCCCCTGCCCGAGGCACAGATGGACAGGTTCCTGATGAAGATGAGCATGGGATACCCATCCATGGACGANGAGAAGGCCATCCTACAGCGAAGGAAGCTACGGGCCAAGGACGACTACGACGTGGAGCAGATTGTCGAGCCCAGGAAGGTAGTGGCTATGCAGAAGGCACTTGAGACGGTTCACATCGACCCAGCGATACTGGGTTACATCGTCCAGGTTGTCCAGAGAACCAGGGCAGACCCGAGGATCGAGGCCGGGGCCTCACCCAGGGCGAGTCAGGGTCTTTTCAAGGCATCAAGGGCATCTGCGGCGATTGACGGACGAGACTACGTCATTCCGGACGACGTGAAGGGAGTCGCCTTGGACGTAGTCAGCCACAGGATCGTGCTGAAGCCCGAGTCGAAGATTAGGGGCGTCACCGGNAGGAGAGTCGTCAACAAGATTCTCAGCGAAGTGAACGTCCCAGTAATACAGTAGTCTGGAAATCGCAATTAACCGAGCGCCCGACTCGGTAGCGTGACACTGGTCATCGCCTGCGTTAACCACAAGGGAGGTTGCTCCCGGACGACCACAGCGGTCAACCTGGCGACCTCCTTGGCAATAGGAAGCGAGGATTACGGGATTTCCCCTAGGAAGGTGCTTGTCGTCGATATGGACCCAAAGGGAAACGTTGCGACGACATTCGGTGTTGACAAGCGTAGTGTTGGCCCTACCATGAACGAGCTTTTCGCACGTGGAGTAGACGACAATTCGCTGAAGCTCNCCGATTGCACATTGGGTCCCGAGGTCCTCACGAGGGCTATGCGCAANTCCTGGAAGAGTCACAACCCGGACAAGAAGAGGGGAGCCCCCAAGCACATCTCGGTGAGGAACCTCTGGATTCTACCCGCCGACCTGGACCTCTCTGGAATCGAGGTCGACCTAGCGACCAGAGTGGGTAGGGAGAACAGGCTGAGGCTCGCTCTCCAGGAGGCTATCGGACAGTTCGATGTGATAATCATCGATACGCCCGCCTCCCTCGGCCTCTTGACTGTGAACTCCCTATCTGCGGCCGATTGGGTACTCATCCCCATCCAAGCCGAGTTCTACGCACTGGAGGGAATGGGTCAACTAATGAGCGCGATTAGGGACGTTCAGAGCTCGGTTAACCCTAGCCTGAAGCTATTCGGGATCCTGATGACTATGGTCCAATCAAGGAGCAAGTTGTGCGAGACGGTCACCGAGCAGGCGAGGAGGCATTTCGGAGACAGGGTGTTCGAGGCACAGATCCCACGTTCGGTGGCGATCGCGGAGTCACCTCTTGAGGGGGCCCCTATTGTGATTGCCCAGAAGCCTACCAAGTCGAACNCGGCGAGCCAATCCTACTGGGAGTTCGCCAAGGAAGCAGATGACAGGATTTCTTCGATAAAGAGAGCCTGACGGTTATTGGTTTGACCTTTCCATGACCCTTTGGCGTGCGTCTAGCAGCGCNGCTTCCATCTTCACCTTGANCTCGGACTCCATCGNCTTGAGCATCTCCCCTATCTCCTTCTCTGAGAGGCCCTCCCTCTTGGAGAGCTGCTTCTCGATGTTCGACATCATCTCAGACTCCCTCTCCTTAACGAAGTCGGCTACCCTCTGCTCCATCTCGACCTCCCGTTCTAGAGCCAGTTCCTGACGCCTGAGGGCCAGAGCCGCCTCCATGGTGTCCCTCTCGGCCGTGAACCTCCTTTCCAAATCCGCNAGGGCTGCCCTCTCGGATGCCTCTTCAAGTGACTTGGTCCTAACATCGATATCGGAAAGCATCTCCTTCTCGAGTGATTCACGCTCGCTTTCTAGTTGCTTCTCCAGCTGGGACTCGTGCTTGCGTCGCTTCTTGGCAATGCTGTCCCTCATCTTGATCTCCTGGTCCAACCGATAAGACTCGGCCTTACGGTGGATATCGGACTCCATCGTCTCCCTGAGGTCCATCTCAACCCGTCGCTCCATTCGTTCGATTCCCTGTGAGGCCTCAAGCTCGAGCCTCTCCTCAAGAAATGCCTTCCTCCTTGAGAATTCGACTTCCATGTCCTTCCTAAGCCTCTGTCTTACCTTAGTAGAATGGGCCTCCATCCTGCGGTCCCTCTCCAGCTCGAGTTGCTCTCTTAGCCGGTTCTCCTCACGACGCAGCTTGTGCAGCATCTCCTCCCTGAGAAGCCTCTCCTCCCTCTCAAGAGCATCCTTCTCGAGCCTCTCTAGCTCGTCCTCTAGCTCTGCTCTGAGATCGGCCTCAATCTGTTGCAACTGCTCCTCGAATAGGATCTCGTTAGCCTTCCTCATGGCCCCGTGCATTCCCGANACCCTCTCCGTCATCTCGGCGATTCTGATCCTTCGCTCCCTTCGGATGCCTGATCTGAGNGTTGACTCCTCCTCGAGGCGTTCTGTTGCTCTGGAAGCTATGCCAGCGGAAGGGGATGAGGAAAGTGCGTGTTGGGCCCTTAGCTCGTCTAGCTCGTCTATTCCCCCTGACTCCTCCGAATCAGTCGACTTGCTCTCACTCAAGGCCCCATCCCCGCTCCCACGCCTATTCCGGGGTATTTGAGGGAACAGGGTGCTCAGAAGCCCAAGGATGCGGTTTCTTGGGCATCATTGCTCTTGTCGAATCTAGAATGTTACGTGGAAGTCGTTCTTGCAAGCGGGGCAGGAAAGTTCCCTCTTTCCTGGCCTGGGCCTGATCCTCAATCCCCTCTCGCAGGAGGGGCATTGGATGTCGACCTTGACTATCTTCCTGGTTANCGTGAAAATTTCGGAGCAGGCAGAGCAGGTCAGCTCGACGGGCCTCTTGTCGGTTCCAGCTACTAACACCGTCATGCAGTTTGGGCATGGCACCTTCTCCTTGGTGAGCATCTCCACAGTGGGCTGATGGGAAACTCGGCAGACGGCTCCGCAAAGCTCGCATTCTATCTCTCCGAGGCCCTGTGGGAGCATATGGTCGCAGTTTGGGCACTCCGCCAGAGGCGGGGCATGCTTGGACTCGACTTCTGGGGGTGACACGTAGGTTCCGAAAAGAGCCGCCTTAATCAAGCGGTCGCTGAGCTGTCATCTCCCTCTTTGCCCAGTATGATATTGGCTATTTCAGCAATATCGGAGCCGATGTCACGTCCCAGGGCTGCTAGGATGGATAGCCTGTTTGCTCCTGTCCCAGAAACCCACATTCCGTTGAGGATGATTATTATCGCACTAGCCTCGTGAAGGGCTATCCCAGCAGCAAGGTTGATCTTGAAACCGCTGATTACAGCCAATACCAAGGTCAATGTTACCGCGACTGAAATGGCGATGTTAGCGTATACTACCTTGCGGGTCCTCTTGGCTAGGGCCACCATTCTAGACAGTGCCCTTGGGTCCTGACCTGGGATCAGTACGTCGGCTGCCTCGAGGTTCACCTGGTCCCCGCTTCCAACAGCTACTCCGATGTCAGCGGCTGCAAGTGCCCCCGCGTCGTTGAAGCCGTCACCAGCCATCAGGGTGCGGTCGTCTGAAGACCTCTTGGTGACGTATTCGGCCTTTCCTTCNGGGTCCACGCCCCCCTTGCATAGGGATGGGTCTATCCCTATCTCCCTGGCAAATGCCTCCACGCTGGCNTGTTCGTCACCACTCAGAATCTCTATCTTCACCCCATGGGACCTCAATTCGGATATNGCCTCCAGAACNCCCTCCCTNGCGTCGTCGTGGGCGAAGCCGAAGGCCGCGATTGGCTTGCCGTCCAAAGCGAGGACGCTGGCCCCCCTTCCGGCATCGCGCGATTCCTGTAGGGCTGCTTCGATTTCGGGAGTCATGCTGACTCCATTTGAAAGAAGCCAGTCGGAGCGCCCTAGCATCACCTTCCTTGGACCTATTTTCCCCGATACTCCTGCCTCCCCATCGGAGATTCCGCTAACTGGGGTTGGATTCAGCCCCCTCCTGGTTGCTGCCTCAATAATCGTCCTAGCATAGGGGTGATTGGAGCGAGCCTCTATCCCAGCGGCAATTGAAAGGGCGTTGTCCTCATCCTCTCCCTTTGAGACGTAAATCTGAGAGATTGTTGGTTTTCCACTAGTGAGCGTGCCCGTCTTGTCGAGCATTGCGAGCTCGACCTCGGAAGCCGACTCCAGAACGTCACCTCCCCTAGCGATTAGTCCGAATGCGGATGCGGTCGTGAGTGCAGCTGCGTGAGGCACTGGGGATGCCAACAGCAGGGAACAGGGGCACGAAACGACCCATAGCAGGAGTGTCGTTAGAACCGCCTGCTTTGTTGCTCCGAAGATGAGTAATGCGAAAACTGGCGAGGCAATAACCACCAAGGGAGTCCAAATCAGGGTGAAGCTCTCGATTGTGCTCTGTGTCCTTGTCGGCTGGTCCTTGTAGTGCTTTACCAAGTCAATTAGGCTGGATAGGCGGGTTCCTTCACCCGTAGCTTCTGACTTGACTACTAGAGGCCCCCTGACCAGAGTCAGGCCAGCCTCTATTCTGTCCCCCTCCTTTACGGGTACGGGGATCGGCTCTCCGGTCAAGGGGGCTCTGTCTATTGCTCCAGACCCCTCGACGACTATGCCATCCACCGGTACTGTCTCCCCAGAACGTACCTCTACCATCTCTCCGACCTCGAGTGCCTCTACAGGTACCATGTCATCTTGGCAGTCGGCAGTGGTGAGATTCGAAGCCGTGGCGATAACTGTGAGTTCCCTGACCGCACCTGAGTGCTTTTGTTTGCCCTCCTTCGTGACTACCCTGGCCCTCCGTGGAATTCGGTCGAGACCTCCTTGCATGGACTCCCTGGCTCGAATCAGTGCCCTATTCTCTAGATGGGATGCGAATGCGACTAGTGCGACCACCATCAGAGCCTCTACCAGCTCGCCCAGCGCCACTGCTCCAATTACGGCAAGCGATGTGAGCACCTGGAATCCAACCACCCTGTTCTGCAGGCTCGCGATTGCCTCTAGGAATAGTTGTGAGCCNGCGAACGCAATTCCCGATAGTGCCAGAATCCACGCAACCAGAGAGGGAATGGCGGTCGAGGATTCTACGGCTGCGACTAGGGCGATGAGTGGGATTGCCAAAACTGCGGACAGAAGCTGGATCTGATCCTTCCTGAATCCTGTCTGACGAGAGGGAGCGAGGTTGAATCCTTGCCCGAGTATCTCCGAAAGCTTGGCATTCGAGGTTTCGCGGAGCTCTACGTCCTTTATCCACACTTTCTGGATCTCTATTCGGCCGCCAGTGATGCGGGCGTCTAGCACCCCAGGCACGCCATTCAACCATTGTATCAGCATCTTGGTGTCCATTCCCCTCTCGGAAGCGAGNCGTTCTGGGTTCGCCCCAACTACGTACATCCATCCCATGTTGGGGTGATGTCCTAGGCTGGAAAGGACTGTCGAGGCACGGGAGGTGGTCCCCCTNGATACATCTTGAGTCATCTCCACCGTACCGTCCGCCACAGAAATCTTGCAGGACTCGATCCCGGGTAGCCTGCTAACCGCTTTGGTTGCCTTCATTGCGCAGTCTGGGCAATCCATTCCCATTATCTCCCAGTCGAAAGAGTGNGTCCCATCGAAAGAGAGGCCGATGTCTGGACTCTCAATTGGTTCTGCAGGAATTGCCTCTCTGGATTTCTTCTGCCTTATTTGAGGTGCCTTGGGCAAGGAAACCTTCGGTAGGGACAATCGCTTGCCCTTGTCCTTGGGNGGCGATGGTGATTCGTCATCATCGAGGTATAGGAAGTCCTCAGAATCTCCCGACATCGTTTCGCCATTGCCCCGTCCCGCTTGAACATGGTGATTGTGGGCCGGTGGAATCATCAACACCGGACCGCTCGATAATCCATGGTCGAGCTCCCCGAATCCCCAGATTGGGAAATGATCGTGTTTGATGTCGATGGAACCCTGCTCGACCGGGACGGTTTCCACGACGATCTTGTATCACTGGCTAGGAGGGTCGATTCAGAGGTGATGACCGTGTCCCTGGCCTCCGGGAGGACTCTGCCCAACGTTACCCCGATTAGGCAGTCGCTAGGGGTCTCGGGGTTCATCGTCGCCGAGAACGGCGGGATGGTATGGGACAGCGACGAGGGGCATGAGATTGTGGCACTAGAAGATGGATCCCGAGCCAAGGAGGCAGCGGAGTGGTTGGCCACGAAGATTGAGGGCCTAGACCCAAGGGGCATCGAGTCTAACAGATGGAGGGAGACTGAGTGGTGCCTCAAGGAGACTGGTCAACACAGGGCCATGAAGGAGATGCTAGCAAACAGCGAGTGGTCGGACTTGGAGGTAGTCGAGACGGGATTCGCTGTACACATCGCTAAACCAGGTCTGAACAAATCAAGAGGGCTGCGATATGCCCTGGAGCAACGTGGAATCGACCCATCAAGAGTGATAGCCTGCGGGGATGCACCCAACGACATCCCGATGTTCGAGACGGTCGGCTACTCTGTTGCGGTGAACGACCAATTCCCCGAGGTGGTAAGTGCCGCTGACTGCATCACGGACGGGAGGGGAAAGGATGGTGCGGTCGAACTTCTCGAAGAGCTGTTGTCCCGGGCCTAGTTTTCGTGGTGCAGGCGGC
Source organism: Methanobacteriota archaeon (assembly GCA_002725315.1). Taxonomy (GTDB): domain Archaea; phylum Thermoplasmatota; class Poseidoniia; order Poseidoniales; family Thalassarchaeaceae; genus UBA36. The sequence continues at coordinate 80,448 of PBOL01000019.1, forward strand.
AGGATTCGAACCTGCGAAGCGCTATGCAGAGGATCTTGAGCCCTCCCCCTTTGACCACTCGGGTACACCTGCGAGCATCCGAGGGGCCTGATGGCTTTGATTATCCCGCATGCCAGCATTCCAATCGAACATTAGGAATTGTTGATGTATCGCCTGTGTGGCATAATGAGACAGGTCGCGAATTATGACGGTGGATTCGGAAACTCGCAGGCTCACCAAGAACGAGCTCATGATGGTCGAGAAGACTCTTTTCGAGCTTACTCGAAAGCAGAAGGGACAGGATTCTCCGGTCCACATTCCCATGCCGGAAGGGCTCGGTTTCTGGAGCTCTGTGGGACAATTGCTTCAGCACATGGAGACGGAGCTCTCGGAGACTGTTAGGGAAGAGGGGATGAACGCCAAGGCTCAGCTTCTGTCCAGGAGGCTGGGCGTCGCTAGGACCTGCGTTCGGGACCTGACGAGGATGAGGCTGCTTGCCTTCACCAGGCACGCAATGATGTCCAACCTGCTCAGTGATGAGCAGGGGGGCCTCTCGATGAGGGGGCTGGGCAGAGTTGAGTGGGAGAGGCATGACCCCTCCGAGAGGATATTCTACAACGGAATCATGGATCTGGCTGAGAGGTACAAGAGGGACACTTCGTGGTCATCGATGCTTGGTGGGGATGATGCTTCGATAGCCTCGTCAGCCCCTGTGGTTCACGACACATTGAGCCAGTTCTCCGAAGGGGAAGAGGGGTCGGCTAGGGTCCCTCCGGCCGCGCCCCCCCAGGAGGGGGCATGGGAGGAGCCGGAATTAGACGAGGAGGACCGTATCAGGGACATGGACGTATTTCCAGAGCATGCTTCGTCAAGGTCCGAGTCCAGGAGCGTGCAGCAGGAGCAGGATTCTCCAGGCGAAGATCTGCTGAGGATCAGGATACTGAAGGACGTCTCCGACCCGATAGTCACATCAGACGGAACAGAGATGGTTCTGGAGGAGGGCGACATAGAGTCCTGTCCCTCCTTGATCGCTGAGACTCTGATTGCTGCTGGACTAGCCGAGGCGGCTCCGATATAGCAGGGCAATTACTAACTCTCTTCGGCGCCGCACCGCATAGGAGGCAGAAACATGGGCAAGGGAGTTACGAACACGCAGATAAAGCGGTACAGGAAGTCGTTCGACGCGGACCAATCCGCCAAGGTGGCGCAGAACGCGGTCAGCAACACGGAATTGCCAGCTCTGGCCCTGAGCCGCGACTTAGTACAGAACATGGACTTCTCGTTCAGCACGAAGTTGGACGAGTGGAGTGTGACGAACCAGATGAGGAGCGGGAGGTGCTGGCTTTTCGCTACGCTGAACCTATTCAGGGTGGGTGCAATGAAGAAGCTCAACGTGAAGGACTTCGAGTTCAGCCAGGCGCACATTCACTTCTGGGACAAGTTGGAGAGGGCGAATCACTTCCTGGAGGCGATAATCGAGACTTCGGACCGGCCAGTGGATGACCGTACGATCCACTTCCTCCTCGGTGATCCGATAGGCGACGGGGGGCAGTGGAACATGGCGATGAACCTGATCAGGAAGCACGGGCTGGTCCCCATGTCGGCTTATCCCGAATCCCACAGCAGCAGCAATACCAGGTGGATGAATGCCGTACTGAAGGACATCCTTAGGTCATCGGCGAGCGAGATCAGGGGTATTCTCGACGGAGGGGGATCGGAGAAGGAGGCCAGAGACCACAAGGAGGGCAGAATGGCTGACATTTGGAAGATTCTCTGCATCCACCTAGGCACGCCACCAGCGAAGTTCGACTGGCAGTGGAGGGACAAGGACAACGAGTTCCATCGCAAGGGGGAGATGACCCCGATGGAGTTCGCGGAGGAGTACGTTGACGTCGATTGGGAGGACTACGTCTGCATAGTGAACGACCCTAGGAACGAGTACTACCGTACCTACACGGTGGACTTCCTGCAGAACGTCGCCGGAGGCCCTCCGGTGGTCTACCTGAACGTGCCATCTGATGAGATGAAGGCAGTTACCCAGAGGCTCCTCGAGGATGGGACCCCCGTGTGGATGGGTTGCGACGTTGGGAAGCATATGGAGCGGAAGAGAGGGCTCTGGGACGCAGAGCTATACCAGCTGGAGGGCTTGTACGGCGTTAGCTACGGAATGGACAAGGCGGACAGGCTGAGGTTCGGGCAGACGATGATGACGCATGCCATGCTGTTCACTGGGGTGGATGTGGTGGACGGTAAGCCAAGACGTTGGAGGGTCGAGAACTCGTGGGGAGACAAGGAGAGCGGCATCAAGGGATACTACACGATGAACGACAACTGGTACGACGAGCACATGTTCGAGATCGCAGCGCCTAGTGGCTACCTGACCGATGAGATGAGGGATGGGCTCGAAGGCGAGCCGATAGTCCTGCCAGCATGGGACCCGATGGGGTCGCTTGCTCGTGAAGAGGCCCTCGAATAGGCCTAGTTCAGGTTTCGAAGGGACAGTTCTATCGTCACTGAGTCGGGGATCGGTATCCTGAGCACCTTCCTCAGCGACTTCTCGTCTTTGGCTGTGTTAGTGACGAGTTCCAGGAGCCTCTTGTGGACCCTCATCTCCCAGTGATCCCATGTCTCAGCGCCCTCTCCATCGGGACTCTTCCTGCATGGGACTACGAGTCTGCGGGTGGGCAGTGGGATTGGGCCCCTAAGGTCAACTCCCGTCTCGTCGGAAATGGCCTTGATCTGCTGGCAGACTATGTCGACATCCTGGTGGTTGTCGCCGGTAAGCTTGATCGTTGTGACTACCGGCATCAACTTCACCAGCGCTGCATCACTTCTTCTCGATCTTCATGCAGACGCCAGCGGCCACGGTCTTGCCCATGTCGCGGATAGCGAATCGGGACAGCTCTGGGAACGCGTCCATCTGCTCGATGGCCATCGGCTTGGTAGGTGCGAACCTAACAAGGGCTGCATCTCCGGTCTTCAGGAATGCTGGGTTGGCCTCCTTTGTCTTCGAGTTCTCCAGCAGCTCGACGAATCGGACTGCAACCTGCGAAGTGTGGGCGTGGAAAACGGGGGTGTACCCGGCTCCAATCGCCTTGGGGATGTCCATGAGCTGGATCTGCCCCACGAAGGTCTCGTCGTGTCGGACGAACGCTGGCTCGTTGTCCTGGTAGCCAGCAACGTCTCCTCGACGGATGTCGGTCGCTGCAAGGCCACGGACGTTGAAGCCGACGTTGTCGCCTGGCTCTGCCTTCTCGTGAATGGTGTGGTGCATCTCGATGCTCTTCACCTCTGCAGACTTCTGGCTCGGGTTGAACACAACTGTCTTGCCAGAGTGTAGGATTCCTGTCTCTACCTTGCCAACGGGCACGGTACCGATTCCGCTGATCTTGTAGACGTCCTGGATTGGCAGGCGTAGAGGCCTGTCAGTGGGCTTTGGAGGCATCGAGATTGCATCGATGGCCTCGAACAGGGTAGGACCGCTGTACCAAGGAGTGTTGTCGCTCTTGTTGAATATGTTGTCGCCGTCAAAAGCGCTGCATGGTACGAAGGGTATGTCGGTTGGGTTGAATCCAGCCATCTTCAGAAGGTTCGAGACCTCCTCCACGACGCTGTTGAACTTGTCCTGCGACCAGTCGACTCCGCTGATGTCCATCTTGTTGACGTTGACGATCAGCTCCTTGACTCCCAGAACCTTCGCTAGGAAGGCGTGCTCCTTGGTCTGAGCGTTTACACCGTCGTTGGCGGCTACGTTCAGAACAGCGGCGTCAGCCTGGCTGGTCCCGGTGATCATGTTCTTCACGAAGTCACGGTGTCCTGGCGCGTCGATGACGGTGAAGTAGTACTTCGGCGTGAAGAATTCCTTGTGCGCGACGTCGATTGTGATGCCTCGCTCCCTCTCCTCCTTCAGTCCGTCCATCACGTATGCGAAGCCGAATCCGGCCTTTCCTCGCTCCGCTGCTTCCTTCTCGAACTTCTCAATTACATGCCCTTCAATATGGCCGCTGTCTAGTAGCAGTCTTCCTACTGTGGTTGACTTGCCGTGGTCGACGTGACCGACGAACACGATATTCAGATGCGGCTTGCTCTTGTCTTCCCATTGTGAACTCATTTGTTACACCTCTAAGGTGCCCCGCCGACCGAAGAGGTGTATATGAACCGTTCCCCGGGGTTTTCGGTGTGCTAGTGCTAGATTGGAGGCCATTCGGGCTTCCGGGAGGCTCTCGTTCCATCTACCTGTACTGGAGCTCGATGACGAATCGATTGATCTCCGTGTTGTGCGTCTCCGCGTTCTCCAGGTCCACCGTCCAGTCCCCGGGCAGGAATCCCCGTACCGTGGAGCCGCCGATCACCATCCAGACGCAGTACTCGTCGCCTCCGCAGTCCCCCGCGTCCCTGTTGTCGTTCTCTATTCCCGTGGTGTTGGCGACTTCCTCGTCGGTGCTGTTGTACATGTACAGGTCGAGCCTGTTGTTGGTAGTGGTCCCCGGGAGCCCGCCAGCTGGCTGGTCGTCGTCCTCCTGTGGGTAGGCCAGCTTCGCCCTCATGTAGCGGATCCTGTCCTTCGACTCATCGTCATAGCTGACCGGGTACTCCCAGGTCATGATCACCGGGGTGGTGGTGGCCCTGTCTATCACGAAGTCCTCCCAAACCCCACGGTAGTTGACGTAGACCATCGATTCGGTGCTGTCCTCGAATCCGTTGTTGTCCACGACGGTAAGCTTGACCTCCCACGCCCCGGCAGGCCTGTCCTCCCAGGTGTAGGTCTCCCCAGTGGCGTCAACGTCGTTGTCCGTGACGCCATCGTTGTCAGAGTCGGTGTAGGTGTCCAGGTCCCATCTCCACTCCACGAGGTACTCCTCGGCGTAGCAGCTCGAGTCGTCCGGATCGCATCCTGCCCAGGAGCCGGAGCCATCCAGCGTGACCGTGGTCGAGACCTCTATCTCCCTGTCGTTGACGTCCTTGTCGTCCTCGCAGACCCAGACTATCACGAAGTCGCCGTTCGGTGGGTCCTCTCCCTCGCAGTCGTCGTCCTTGTCTGCGGAGATCTCCGCCTTTGGCTCCCTCGCGGAGGCGTCTACAACGTTGATCGTCTTGCTGACTGTCGTCTCGTGGGTCCCGTCTCCCACCGCCAGCTTCACCTTGTACTCTCCAGGTTGAGAGTAGGTGTGGCTCGCTGTCAGGCCGGTCCCGGTGTTCCCGTCCCCGAAGTCCCAATCGAAGGTCATCGAGTCTGCGTCCGGGTCGGATGACCCTGCCGCGCTGAACGTCACTGAATCCCCGGCCTTCACGGTCCCGCTCGGGCTCACGGTCATCGTGGCAGTGGGCGGGCTGTTGTTGCTTAGGAGGTCCATGCAGCCGGCCAGCATGGGCGCTAGGAACACCATCGCCATCAAGCAGGCTAGGCCACGTGGTCGCTTCATGTGATATCTGGGGAATCGCTGGGTGAAATCAATCCTGCGGCTCTCCGGGTCTCTCAGAAATCGAATAGGCTGCTCTGCCTGGTTCCTTTCAGTAGGTTCTTTTCGTCCCATCCGAAGGCCTCCGTGATGCGTCCGAGCGACTTGGCGAGCCTGCCTGCGTAGTACTCCTTGTCGTACTCCGGCGGATCGCCGCCTACCTCATCAACGAGCCATGCCCTCACTCCCAGCTTCTTGTCCCCCTCGTCAGGCTCCGTAACGACGTAGCCGACCTTCATACCGGGTGTGAACTGCAATCCCGCGGCTATCCTCTGCTTGGCGGCCCTGACGTATGGCAGCCCGTCCGGGTTCGCGTACACACTGAAGTCCCACTCGTTCTTCTTGGAGTCCCACTTGCCCTTGCAGGACCTGCTTATGACGAGCTGTGCTGGGTCCACGGAACCCTCTCGGACCCTGTCGATCACCCCCTTCGTCATGTCCACGGCAGCTAGTGTGTCTCCATCGAGTATCATCTCGAACATGTCCGTCATGGTGCTGGAGAGTAGTTGGAAAGAGTCGGTCCTCCGGACCTCGTAGCCCCTGATCATCATCTCCTCGCGGGGCCATACGACCCTGCCGACGTAGCGCTTCTTCGCACCGTGGCTGAAGAAGGAGGACAGCGCTGTCTCGAACTCCAGCTCGGCTCCCTCCCTGGTGAACCTCTCGGCGAGGGAGTCGCCGAAGTCGAGAGTGGTCTGCTTGGCTCCCTCCCATGCCTCGAGGTCGGCATCTTCCTCGGGACGGTTCATCGGGGCCCCCGAATCGACTGGGGCTCGTACGAATATCGAGTCGGTGTCGGAGTACACTACGTCGTAGCCGTCCGTCTCGACCCGTGAGATGATCCCCTTGATGTTGTGCCTGGCCCACTCGGTTATGCTCGCCCCGAGGCTCGGGTGAGTGAATCTGTAGAAGTTCGAGGCGAAAACCCCGTAGAACGAATTCATCAGTATCTTCACTGCGTACTGTAGCTGGTCCTGGAGGAACGCCTCGGCCTCGTCGCCCTCCTCGTTCGCCTTGGCCAGGGCTGCCTTGTGGCGGTCCCTGCTGTCCATGAGGCCCTCCAGCAACTGGGGAACCAGCCCGAGCCTCTCCTCCCTCGAGATGTACCTCGTCTTTGTCGTCGGGGAAACGCTGTGCGAAGAGTCCTCGCTACCGTCCCTGACAAGCGTCGTCGAGCAGATGTTGTTCGATATCATGATCGAGGGGTACATCGACTTGAAGTCGAGCACGACCACCCAGGGCTCCACACCGGGCTCGACCTCGTGCACGTAGCCGCCCGCTATCTTGTCCTGCTTCCTGGGGCCCTGGTTGGTGTTGGGTACTGCGAACCCCCTCCGGTCCGCCATGCGTATCACTAGCGAGTCTATCCAGCGGCTTGTGGTGCTCGTGGCGGCTATGTCGACGGTCGTCAGTGAGACCGAGGCGAGGGCCTCCTTGCGGGCCACCGACTGCAGCCTGTCCAGGATATCAAGCGGGAGGACGGTGTCGCGCACGCAGTAGTCCAGGACCTCGTCGGGCCTGGCCGCCCACTCCTCGTCCATCTTGCTGGCATCGATATCCATCTTCTGCATCTCCTCGTCGTCGGGCCAGAGCAAGCGCGACACGTAGCGGAGCGACTCCCTCTGGGGCCTGAGGGTCTGGCGGGCTTGCCACCATGCGTCGAGGGGGATCCTTCCCCTGATCGTCCAGACCCTGTTCTGCTCCCGGTTGGGGAACAGGCGACCGGGCTTCCTCCATCCCTTCTTGGCCTCGCTCTCGTTCAGGGGCACCCTGCCCCAACCGAGAAGCGATGCCCTGGCAATCTCGGACTCCGTGTCGATGAACTCGGACCTCTCCTCCATCCTGGGCAGGTCGAAGTTGTCTATGTTGTAGCCGGTGATGAAGTCGGGGTCCTCTGACCTCACGACCTGCGTGAGCCTCTCCATGATCTCGTTCTCCTCGCCCACGATGGGGTACTCCGTTCGCTCGCCTGCCCTGTCCACGACGGCAGCGGCGCACAGTATGTGGTTCGTCGCGATGCTTGTCTCGAGGTCGAAGGAGAGCGTGACGAAGGGGGCCGGGAAGGGCTCTGCCCTCTCCAGGCCATCGATGTCGCAGGAGAGGATCATGTCGACCGGGTATATCCCAGAGCCGCCGACCTCCCGTATCCGGGCCTCTGCTACCGATGGGTCCGTCGTCTCTGCCGTCTTGGCAGCCTCGGGTGCCCTGTCCCCAGTCCAGAGTACCTCTCCGCTGGCCCTTATGTGGGGCCCCAGGTCCAGGTCGAGGAGCAGTCGCTGGACGAACAGGATGTCCGCGCTGGTGACCCTCCACCCGGAGTCGGACAGCGCCTTCCTGACCGACCTCACCTTGGTAGTGTCCTTGACGTAGACCCGGTAGTGGGGCCTCGTGACGCCGTCCTGGGAGAGCTTCATCCCAGTGGGCTCTGGCTCCCCCTGCACGTCCCTGGTCGAAGAGACGTTTCCCAGGAACTCGGGGTCCCCCGAGCTGCCGTCGGACTTCGGGTCCGATATCTCGACGTAGGGCCTCAGCCCGTTCACGAGGAGTAGCGTCGAGTGGCCGGCCCTAGAGCGGCACCAGAGCTCGATGACCGTACTGGGCCGGTCTCCCTGCTGCCATGCCCTGTTGTCACCTGAAACGATGCAGACCTCGTCATCCCAACTCATGGCTCCTCACTCTCCCTAGCACGGCCGATTGCCTTCAACTCACCCCATATCGGGGGGCCATAACGATGTCGGGGGGGCTCCTCGGCGGAACCGTTGAAAGCCGAGGCGTTTCCCTGTCCAACAATCGGGGTGCGAGGATGCTTGAGGACGCAGGGCCAGACATAGACTGGGACGAGCTCACTTTCAGCTTCACGGAGACCGACAGGATGTACATGGCAACCTGCAAGGAGGGCGATGAGTGGGAGCCTGGGGCCATGCAGGACTTCCAGAGCCTGAGCCTGTCCCCCGCCGCTGGAGTGATCAACTACGGGCAGGGGCTGTTCGAGGGGATGAAGGCGCAGTACGCGGCTGACGGGAAAGTGGTCCTTTTCAGGCCCGAGCACAACGCCCGCAGGGCACAGGACGGTGGTCGGAGGCTTGGGATGCCACCTGTTCCCGAGGATATGTTCCTGGACGCGGTCAAGCAGACCGTGAGGGAGAACCTGCGCTGGGTGCCCCCGATGGGCAAGGGCGCCCTTTACGTAAGGCCGCTGCTGTTCGGGAGCGGGGCGATACTGGGCGTGTCACCGGCCCCGGAGTACACGTTCCTGGTTTACGTCTCACCGGTGGGTCCCTACTTCAAGGGAGGCATTACTCCCACCTCTCTTAGGGTCTCGGACGAGTTCCACCGGGCAGCCCCTGGGGGCTCCGGGGGCGTCAAGGCGATCGGGAACTACGCGCCAGGGATGGTGCCATCGAAGATGGCCAAGAAGGAGGGCTACTCGGAGATAATCTACCTGGACGCAGTCCACCACAGGTACGTCGAGGAGGTGGGCGCTGCCAACTTCTTCTGCGTGAAGGACGGGGTGATATCGACCCCCGAGCTGACCGGGACCATACTACCGGGAGTCACCAGGAAGTCCGTGATCGAGCTGGCCGAGTCCAAGGGCTACGAAGTGAGGGAGGAGAAGGTGGACGTCGACTACGCCATGGATGCCGACGAGTGCTTCTGCGTCGGCACGGCGGCGGTCATCTCTGCCATTGGAAGGATAGAGCACGGGGATAGGGTCGTGGAGTACTGCGGTGGCGAGGTCGGTCCAATCGCCATGGAGCTATACGAGGCGCTCACCGCCATCCAGCAGAGGCGNGANNCGGACGANTTCGGCTGGACCGTGGAAGTTAGCTGAATGGAAAGATGCTAATACACCNTAGATCCAGGACTGGTTTTACGCTTGTACATATGTTTGANTATTNNTNTNAGAGATTTATTCCTTACTCCTTCCCCTGTAAATCAAATTATATTGGGCATTTTTGATGTATCGAATAGAGGTCAAATCCTCGGGATCGTCAAATTCGTACAAGTAGGCATGGATTTCTGATCCCCAAGACGTTTTCCTTCGTAATAGGTAACAGCAATTGATTTCCTCAATCCCCAATTCAGGGCTCTCTCTTGACATGATTTCGTAGTGTCTGTAGGGCATGTACAACTGGTAGATTGCGAAATTGTCGCGATTTCTCTTCCAATTCTTACCCTCAAAAACTGTCACTTTGCCATCATAGGCAAATGTCATATCGACTTCAAATTGGATTCTTCCTGTAGGCAGGGAGATATCCCCAACCCGGTGTTCTGTATCTTTTTCTGAACGGTGTGCCATGTAAATTTGCGGCGTGGCCTGGAGGTCTCCCCCATACAGAAACCTGCGAAGAATGCCGTGGTTGTACACCAAGGAGAGGATATTCGCCTCGGATGTATTCGTTTCATCTAGGGGCCCCGGTTTCAGATCATCCATGTCTTTGATGTCCTCATCAATGATATCTTCGAAGTCATGGAATGCCAAATCGGAAGGCGACAATAGACAATGCCTCGTTGATTTCTCACCCTTCAGTGTTCCCAGGTGAAATAGGCATAAGTCATGTTCTTTCATCAACGGAGATAGTCCTTCGCGAGAATCGATATGAGTTGCATCATTGTGATTCGCAAACCCGGTTTTTGATGAGATTTCCTTGACTTCTTCATTTGTGAAAATATACATTGGGCAATCTGGCCCATCACGCTCAAGACAGAGTTGAACAATCGCGTCTTGTGTGTCTCTTTTCTTTCCCATCAGGATTCTTCCTTCAGTGTGGTCCAATCAGAAAGTGAAGGAGATGGGGCCTTTACATCTTGCAAATCTTTCACGTATGGTCCATTCTCCACGCGTTCCATAGCTGTCTTGACATACTCCTCAACTTGGTCAAATCCGATGTATTTGCGTCCAAGAGCTTTAGCGACGACTGCAGTGGTGCCAGTCCCCATAAACGGATCTAGGACAATATCATCCACGTCTGTAGCACCTTGGATGAAGTAGGAAGCCAGTCTCTCCGGATAGACTGCAACGTGGTTGCCCGCAATTCTCCGCGTCTCAGAGCCGATAGTAACAATAGTGCTTGGATGGGGGGAGTCTCCAATCTTTGGTTGTACTAACTCAATGTTTTCTGAGTCGAGCCTTTCAGTAATCAGGATGGTACCTTCGGGAAGTTCTTCTACGATCGGTCGGACGTGGTGCATCGCTCCTTCTTCGATGAGGACCGATGGTAATGCGCCTTCAGGATTCGGTGCCCACGAACCCTCTCCCCCTTTCTTGTATTCTGTGACCTCTTCGCCACTGTCACGAACGAAGCGCTTCAGAAGAGGGCGTTCCATTCGCTTGACACTCTTGGAGTCGTATTCAAGGCGCATTGGGTCTATGTTGAACTTTCGATCCTTGGACTTGGAGAACCAGAAGAGGTACTCGACCTTATCGCCGAAGCGACTGGGGTGAGCCAAATATTTCCCCTTGTTCCAAAACAATCGTTCGAACAACTTTAGACCGTGCATTTCCACTGGTTTTATTTTCTTAATCTTGCAATAATCATTGATATTGTGAATGGCAAAAATTAGTTCGAAAATGAATGGGTGACGAAACCCATCAATTGACTTGTCATTGATATTGAGGATAAATGATCCAGTTGGTTTCAGTATTCTGGCAACTTCGCCGATGTATGGTAGGAACCATTCGACATAGTTGTCTGGATGGAATGTTTGGAATCCTCCTGCATAACTCTTCATGTCTGCATATGGAGGAGAAGTCATTACCAAATCAATTGAGGCATCTTCGAGAAGTCTCATCCCCTCAAGGGAATCCCCAGCGTAGATGTTGTTCCACTCCAACTTACCCTTATTGGGAATCTTTCGAACCCTGTCTGCCGTATCCATCCCGCCCAACGGGTCCCACTGTATCTCCGGGGCCTATAAGGAATTCAATCAGGTTACCTAATTGATAGGAAATTTCAGCCGCCGGCCTCATCTCTTCTTGCCGAACTTGGAGCGTCTCTTTCCCGCACCCCTCTGCTTGAACGACTTTCGTTGGGCGCGTTGCCTGCGGTCCCCCTTCGATGGGGTCCGCCTCTGCTCCTTGCCCTGCTCCCTCGCCTGCTCGGAGCGGTT
>PBOL01000052.1 GCA_002725315.1 Methanobacteriota archaeon
CAAGGCTCCGAAGAAATGGTCTCCGGCACTTCCTATATTGTGCACGTCGTCAAGAATGGTTAGAAAGTCCCCTGAATCGATATCCCCCGACATTCCTACTTGCAATTCTTTGTCGTTCAGATGTGCAGATAGCCTACGCCTATAGGAATCCAAGTCAATTGAAGAACCCGGTCTAAGAGGTAGAGAGGTCAGAATTTCATATGGATCAGAAGATTGGTCTGTTACACCAATCCTATGGAGGATGCTCGTTGCTATTCCTAGGGGAGTGTCCCATGGTTGACAAGGATAGTACATTACCATAGGTCTTTGTTCAGATTCGTTTACTTCGGAAAGCCAATGAGATGCTAAAGTTGTCTTTCCGCAGCCTGCAATTCCCGAAAGGACGAGCATTGGCTTTCCTGACTTATACCAATCGGCCAGAGCTCTCTTCTCATTTGACCTCCCATGAACTATTCGGGTACTGGGGGGACTGGTGTGATATGTCGAATGTGCCCCGGCCATCATCGATAAGGAGCCGGGTTCAGGCATCTTTTCCTCACTGCCAACCAGTACTCCGAATCGGATATCTCCAAAATTTAGCACACCCTCGTGCTGGGCATGCATCAGGACCTGGAGGAGGCTAAGATTTGTCTGAAGAATGGAGGAGGCTTGGTCCGCTTTGACTTCCAATATTTCTCCATCTCTTGAACGTAATAGAATCATTGTTGACCGAAGATCGGAAATCCTCTCTCTCGCCAATTCTCTACCTAAATCTGTAAGTTGCCAGGTCTTTTGCCTCCTCTTTTCGCCCCTTACATTCCTACTTTGTTGAGAGACTGCATCGATTGACATCAATTCGCTCATCGCTCTAGAGACGTTTGGAGGGTGCAAAGCGCATGATTCGGCAATTCCGGTTCGAGTGATTTCCTGAGTAACAATATAGTGATCAGCTTGGTGATCCTGTTCCCATAGGTGGAGTATAATCCTGTCTGAAACAGATACATTTGGCTTGGAGTCACCGCGTGCCATGAATAGTTCCGACCTGAGATTCCTGCATCAAGCGTTCGGGAACTAGGGCTAGCTATTCTTCAGTATCGCATTGGGGGTATACGTCGTGCATTGGGGGTAAAAACATATTACTGCAGTCCCTAATGACCGATGAGAGGCTAAGAACGCTCTCAGAGCCGAGTCCAAGTGAAACGGGCATAGTAGAAGACGGGCTAGGGACGTAGTCTTCACCGGTTTGCGAAACAACCAGATTGATTCCGTCGCCCTCTGGTATGACAACATCCATCCCGAAGAATTCCATTTTTGCAGTTACTGTCGAGCCGGGGACCAGCATCTCTCCCTCCTTCCCTCCAGCGTGGAATCTGAGATCCATCACCGCATGACCTAGATGCTTGCCGTCACTTGATTGGACCATCTCGACGAACAAATGCCCACTTGTAGATGCAATAGAGATGGTGGTCTCGACGTGGAATGTCGGAGTTCCCACAATTCTAACCTCGTTTTCGAATTTCGGACATTCGATAGTTAATGTTGAGAATTGGGAAATCGTGTCGCTTCCTCCAATTATTGAGCACTGGTCCATGTCCAGCCTTATCCACTCTAAATCTCTGGGCGGATATGTCTCTTCGACCCTCCAGCCACCTATATTGTCCTGCACCTCAGCAATTAGTCTAGGTTGCGGCCCCTTTCCCATCAGATAGAAATTGAACCATTCAAGCAAATCGTCGGCCCAATCCCATCTTAGAGTGTACGGAAATGCCTCTCCTCCCCTTCCTGTGCCAAGTCCCTCATGATCGGATCTTCGATCTGGATAATGGTGACCCCATTGCCCATATAGCCCCTTTACCTCAAATCCGGCATCGACCATTATCTCATGAACCGGGAATGCCATGTGAGGGTCGACGTTCCAGTCTTGTAAGCCGTGAATGATATACACGGAACCCTCGTAATTCTGAATTGCCCTAGAGAGGAAGTGCCTTTCTTCCCAGTAGTCACTTCCCGTCCACGCCAGGTTATCTCCTGAAAGGTAGGCCCCAACTCCCGCATAATAGCCCTCAAAATATCCCTCGCAGGCGTTCTGACTGTCCTCTAAATCTCCATCGAGTCCGAAGCTCCCATAGACGCCGTTGTGCATTATCGCACCTCTTGCTTCCATGCTCCCATTCCTCCACATCAAATCGTGAACTCCGATAAGTCCAGACATTGGCACTATGGTCCTAAGAAATTCTGAACCCATGGCTGCCGCCTCCCATGGAGTTGATCCATCGTATGACTTTCCTATGGCTCCCACTTTTCCGTTTGAGAAGGGTGCACTTCCAAGAAATTCGATGGCCGCGTGAATGCCCTCTTGCTCGTCTAGGCCCATAAGATCCATGCAGTGATTTGATTCTCCCGTTCCAAAGACGCTGACTTGGGCAACGCCGAATCCGTGAGGAACGTAGTTCTCAATTAGGAACCGTCCAAGTCTATTAGCGGGAGTTAATGCATCAACATCTCCGTCATCATAGTAGGGTCCAATCTCAGCAATGATTGGCACGCGGCAGTTTTCCTCCACCTCGAGAGAGTCAAAGTCACAACCTTCGATCACAGGAAGCCACAGTCCAAGATGGACGGCAGCATCGCCCGATGTTCCGGCCCCTCCATCTTCGACTCCGATAGCTGGAACATCTACGAAAATGGAGCGGACTGTATCAATTGAGAATGTACCATTCCAAGAAACTCGACTGAAAACGTCATCATCCCTGTATTGCATTTCAGTACGTTGCTCTACGGGAGGCAGCCAGTGTTCGTCGCCAGGATGGCCTGAGTCGACAATAGCTTCTCCCAAACATCCCGAAATCGATGGCATTAGCAATAATATGAGGACCAGGGGGCACGAATTGCTAAAGCGCATAAATTCCGTGAGGAGGAGTTGCTCATCATGGATTCGGTTTCTGGGATGAGTTCAATAGTCCCGAGTTCTATGGAAAATCATGAGTGGCAATAGGATGGGGAGGTTGCTCCGTCTGCAACGAATGGAGGCAACTGAAGCAGAGGTGTACAGGAGGCTTGCAAGAGTTCAGGCTGACCCAATGAACAAATCAATCCTAGAGGGCATTTCCCTTGAAGAGGAGAGGCATGAGTCTGAGATTGCGAAGATGACCGGGCAGGCAGTTAAGCCGAATTACTGGAAAGTTTGGAGACAGGTCTTGCTCGCTAGGATTTTCGGTTTTACATTCGCAATTAGGATGATGGAGGGGGCCGAGAAGGATGCTGCTGCGGAATATCGTGAATTGGGCCTGCATGATATAGCAGACGAAGAGGATGCCCATGAGGAAAATATGATTGGCATGTTAGACGAGGAGCGGCTTCGCTATTCTGGCAGTATTGTTCTAGGCATGTCAGATGCCTTGGTGGAGCTTACTGGAGCTCTTGCTGGACTGACCTTTGCACTAAGGGACTTGAAACTAGTTGCTTTGGCTGGATTGGTGACTGGGATTGCTGCAGCATTCAGTATGGGTGCCTCAGAGTTTCTCTCTTCTAGAGCTGAGAAGAAGGACGAGTCGGCAATAAAGGCAGCAATTTTCACCTGGTTGTCTTATCTGATTACCGTATTCCTTCTAGTTTCTCCCTATCTGTTGATAAGTCCCGATAGCGCAGACTTCCAAGGACTGGGCCCTCACATTCAAGCCCTAATTGGGACACTTTCAATTGGGCTAATTATCGTAGCTTTGTTCAACTACTATGTTTCGGTGGTCGAGGGCGTCTCATTCAAGTCTCGATTTGCAGAGATGGCTGGGATTCTGGCAGTTGTTACCTTGATATCATATGGGATAGGGATCGCACTTCGCGGATTTCTTGGTGTGGAAGTATGAGGCTGGTTTTACTTCCGCAACCTATGTGTCTATCGACATCTCCGGAGACCCATGGAAGCATACGAAGAACTGCTAGCTAGACTGAAAGACATAGACCTGATTAGTCAGATTGGGGGCTTGATTAGCTGGGACCAAGAAGTGCTGATGCCCCCAAAGGCAGCCGTTCTGAGAGCTGAACAATTGGCTTGGATTTCAAAGACGGGTCACGAGAAGCTGACTGATCAGAGGATCGGGGTACTGATTTCCCAACTCGAGTCCGAGAACGGTCTCGATGATGTGGAGATGGCAAATGTAAGGCTGGCTAGGGAGTCCTACGACAGGGCCACCAAACTACCAACGGAATTTGTTGAGGAGATGGCAAAGCACAGATCTAGAGCCCAGATCTCTTGGACGGAGGCCCGAGCTAGTGATGACTTCTCCATATTCCGTGATGACTTGGCCAAGGCTGTCGAACTAGCCAGAGCGAAGGCGGACTATCTTGGATATGATGCATTACGTTATGACGCATTGCTCGACCTATACGAGACCGGACTTACTGTGGAAAGAGTAGATCCATTGTTTGCAGGATTACGAGAAAATGTAGCACCACTAATCAGAGCCGTGATGGATAGAGGTAGAAGGCCGGACATTTCGTGGATCGAGAATAATTCATGGCCTCAAGAAGCCCAGGAGAAATTGAGCCATAGTGTGGCTGAAGCGATTGGTTTTGACTTCGGTGCAGGTAGGAGAGATGCATCGACACATCCTTTCTGTGGTGGTCCGAACCCCGATGATGTAAGGTGGACTACAAGATACAATGAATCAGACCCTTTCGGCTCCCTATATGGCTCGATGCATGAGACTGGTCATGGAACCTATGAGCAAGGAAGGAGGCGAGACCTGGACTTCCAGCCTGCTGGACAAGCAAACGGCCTTGGAGTTCACGAGAGCCAAAGCAGACTATGGGAGAATCAAGTTGGAAGATCTAGAGAATTCTGCGAATGGGCCCTCCCACTATGGAAAGAGTGCTTTCCCGAAAATATGGAAGGCGTGGGTGTAGAGGAGTTGTGGCAGGCGGTAAATCTAGTCGAGCCCAGTCTTATCAGAGTCGAGGCTGACGAGGCCACCTACAATTTGCACATCATGATTCGTTACGAGATTGAGAAGATGTTGATTGGAGGTGATATTGAGGTTGATGACCTCCCAGATGCATGGGACGAAATGTATGAGGAATTCTTGGGCATTAGGGCACCAAATCGTGCACTTGGTGTGCTACAAGATATTCACTGGTCAATGGGTGCCTTTGGATACTTCCCGACTTACACGCTAGGTAACTTGTATGCTGCTCAACTCCTTGAGGCGGCTCGAGATGATCTTCCCGATCACGACAGTCAAATCAAAAGAGGGGACTTCCAACCTTTGCTCGATTGGATGAGGTCCAAGGTCCACAATAGGGGTAGTATACTGATGCCAGCTGAGTTAATTGAGGAAGCTACAGGAGATTCCCCATCTCCCGATGCTTTCGTTAGATATCTTGGTTCCAAGATTGAAAGGCTCTATGGTGTGAAGGCTTAGTTTCGAGCAAAGTCGATAGCGAAAGCGTCCTAGGACAAGCATGGGCTCTGGCAGTTTGGAGTATTATTCCTCCTTCGTCCGTTCGGTGGGAGGTCGTTGTACACTCCTGCGGGTGATAGGCCGAAACATCTTCGCTGGTTCGCACAATGGTGACCTCGCCTGTTGGGAAGTCGGCAGTGGTTCTGAGAAATGGAGGTTAAAATTCGACGGTCCCTGTTCAAGTGCAGATTTTGATGATGATTTCGTCTATCTTTCCGAGTCCAATTCTCTGCACTGTATAGAAGCCGAAAGGGGCGAAATAATCTGGAGTTCCCAGATTGAGGGCTCGTGCGATCTTGTCAAAATCTCTAAGCAGGGTATTTGGGTTACTTCTTCAGTATACGGCATAGAGACTCAGGACTATTTTGACAGTGCTGTTTGGCTATTCGACTGCCATGGGGAATTAGTGCAAAATTGGCCCATTGAGAGTAGGTCATGGTCATTGGAGGTCGAGGGGGATTTTGCAATAGTTGCGCTCAGTAGACCAAAATGCGGCTTCTGCACAATTTCTCTTGAAAGTGGAGTAAAGTATCAGTCTCTTGAATGTTCAAGCCCAGTAACCATTGGGATTAAAGCAAAAACAGGTGGATCCATTTTTGGACATAGCGATGGCAATATGAGCTACGTAACTTTACAAAATTCAACAACAAATAGAATTGGAGATGGTTCCGTTACGGCACTGGCACTCGAAGAAGACTGGATTATGGGTACTGAATCTGGACAGGTAATCTCCGGGAAGGGATATGGCTCATGGAAAGTAGAAACCGATGAAATCGTCGACTTGGTGGAGTTTGGTCCTTCACCCGAAGGAGGGTTTTGTGTTTGGGCTTCATCCTGGTCTAAAGAAGCAAAGTTATCGCTTTTAGAGACGCATAGCGGCAAGGTAGTTCTGAGAATACTACATGACCACCGTGTTCCCATTGGTTCTTCTGAAGAAGGGGTCATTGCTCTGGGTGATTTTGGCGGAAGCGTATTCGTTCTAGAAGAAGGCGTCATCAGACGAAGGAAGGTTCAATCTGAAGGAGGGCTGGTTGAGGATAAAAAAAGTGAACTGCTAAGACGTAAGATTAGGAGACTTAGAACGAAGTGATTTGCAGTGGAAATTAACTGTTTTGAACCTACTTTTCCAGTGGACTGCGCCTATTTTCAGGAAAGGTTTATGTGCCGGTCACAACCCTGTGTCCTTTGCCGCTCCGGGGGAGTGGTGTGAGGGCGCTTCGGCGCGACTCGCGGGCCACAAAACCGAGCCTCGAAACCGAGGCGGTAGAACCGAGATTCGAAAGAAGATCGGGGAAGAGCTGGAACGTCTGTGGACGGGAAAGCAAGCGGCGACGAAATCGGAGGAACCGGACGCAAGGAAGGGGAGAGCGAGAGAGAAGCTGCAGAGATACACGCGCGTAGGGGGATGAGAATGAACCTGGGTCGCGGAAAAGTGGGGAACGAAGTGGAGAGAACCGGACGCAAGGAAGGGGAAGGAAACTGAGGGAAACACTTGGGCAACAAGGGCGGGGAGACCCGTGGAGGAGCTCGTATCGGATCGTGGAAGGAGAATGTCGAGAGGCAGGAAACAGAAGCGGAGACGGCAAAAGAGAGAGAGATCGCTCAAGAGTCGGAAAATGACAAAGGGAGAGCAAGAAGTCCCGGAGTCTTCTACCCGGGGAAACCCGGGCCTTCGGGCCCGGGGGACACCCGGACCCTGCGGAGTTAACAGGGGGGGATGCTCCCCCATGTGCAGAACCCCCTGTTGCTCCCACCTGTTTACTTCAGCCCATATTTCCTAAAACGATTCAGCAGAGCTTGTTCCTTTTTTCAAGAGCTAGGCCCAATCATTTCCTCAGGCCTTACCCATTCGTCGAATTGCTCGTCATTGAGAAACTCCATCTGAATTGCGCTCTGCCTAAGAGTCAGGCCGTTCTCATGGGCGTTCTTAGCTATCTTGGCAGCATTGTCATAACCTATGTGTGGGTTTAGTGCTGTGACTAGCATTAGCGAATTCTCGAGATGTTCAGAAATCTTGTCCTCGTTGGCCTCCAGCCCCGATACACACTTCTCTGAGAATGATATGCAAGAATCTGAGATCAGCCTGATGCTGTGCAGGAAGTTGTGAATCATCAATGGCTTGAACACATTAAGTTCGAAATTCCCCTGGCTACCGCCAATAGAAATCGCCGTGTGGTTGCCAATTACCTGACAGCAGACCATTGTCATTGCTTCTGACTGGGTCGGGTTTACCTTGCCTGGCATTATGCTGGATCCTGGCTCGTTCGCAGGTAGAGCTAATTCTCCGAAACCGCATCGCGGACCTGAGCCTAACCATCTGATGTCATTGGCTATCTTCATCAGAGAGACTGCGAGAGTGTTGAGTGCGCCGGAAGCAGAAACGATTGCATCGTGAGCCGCTAATTGCGCGAACTTGTTCTCTGCACTTACAAACGGTAGGCCTGTCTTTTCGGAGATTTTCTCAGCGACCAAATTTGCGAACTCTGGATGCGTGTTCAGTCCTGTTCCCACGGCTGTACCACCCAAGGCCAATTCGAATAGATCTACGAGAGAAGATTGGATTCTAATCACGTCTGCATCTAGCATTGAGACGTATGCTCCGAATTCCTGCTCAAGTGTGAGTGGGACAGCATCCATCAGATGTGTTCGCCCGATTTTGACTATACCTGAGAACTCTTCTGACTTTGCAGAAAGTTGCGAACGTAATTTGGCAATTGCTGGAATAAGGGTATGTTGAACTTCCTCTGCCGCAGCGATGTGCATAGCAGTAGGGAATGTATCGTTGCTGGACTGGGCCCTGTTCACGTGGTCATTAGGGTGAATTGGTGACTTGCTGCCAAGTTTTCCCCCGGTCATCTCTATTGCCCGATTGGCAATAACCTCGTTGGCATTCATATTCGTCTGTGTTCCAGAACCAGTCTGCCAAATCCTGAGAGGGAAATGTTCGTCCAAAGAACCAGAAATTACCTCATTGCAAGCCTCAGAAATCAAATTCCCAACCTCCTTATCGAGGCCTCCAAGTTCCACGTTCGTCTCGGCTGCTGCTTGCTTCAGAATCCCAAAGGCACGGATTACAGACCTGGGCATCCTATCCTCACCAATGTCGAAGTTTACGAGTGACCTAGCCGTCTGAGCACCAAAGTACCTATCGGCAGGGACCTCTATCTCTCCCATTGTGTCCTTCTCGATCCTGAATTTTCCTTTCGTTGTCTTCGGTTTTCTAGG
>PBOL01000044.1 GCA_002725315.1 Methanobacteriota archaeon
ATGAAATACCCTGCTCTTGCACCCCCTATCGGGGGCCAAGTCATAATTGTGGTTAACCTCCTAAACCACGAAAAGTCTCGTGGCCGCACTTCCTCGGCTGCGTCCTGCCTGAAGGAAGACGTCATGGCACCTAGGTGCTCGGTCTCCAACGCCAGCTGGACGCAGCATCCCGCCGACCTTCATGCGGTATAAGAACGTGACGAGAGGTCAAAAGGAGGCCTGCGGGGCTATTGGCCTACTCGGCGCCGAAGAACTCCCTCAGGACTGGGTGCATCTCCATCGCCTGCTCCTTCTGGATCTGCTCGTATGTCCTCAGGATGATGCCCACTGCCAGTAGCAGCCCTGTCCCGGTTGCGTTTCCAACGGTTCCAAGGAGATCCGCCCCAGCAGCTAGCAGACCGACGAACGCACCGGAGAAAAGCGTCACTGGGGGGATGTACCTCTCCAGTATCCTCTCTAGGACTACTGGGTTCTTTCGGAACCCGGGAATCTGCATCCCTGTCCTCTCGATCTGCTTTGCAACGTCCTTGGCGCCCATGTTGGTAGTCTCGATCCAGAACTTGGCGAATACCGTCGATCCAGCGGTCATGAAGAACACGTAAACGAAGACATGCGTCATAATCTGCCCTAGGGAGTGGCCGTGGACGTCGCCCTGCTGGTTCAGCAACGGGATGAGCCAGTCCCCTACTCCGTTGACCATGGAGGAGTACCATGCGAACCCGTCATGGGGAGTGGTTGAACCCTGGTAGTAGGAACCGAACCACTCGGATTTGCTCCACATTCCCTCGGAACCCAGTATTGGAACTGTCTGGAGTGTCGGATGGCTGTGGAATAGCAAGGTGAACATGTTGATGTTCGCAAGTAGTGCGGCCATCAGAATCACAGGGATGTTGCTGGCGTAGACTAGTCTGATTGGGTACTGTCCCCTATGCCCCCTAACCTTCCCATGGGTAAGTGGCAGTTCCAGCTTACTAGACTCAGCATAAGCTACAACCAGGAACACGATAATGCTCGATATCAGCGCCACTATCGGATTTGCGTGTTCTAGTAGCATCATCTCGAATCCGTTCTCGCTAACCAGTTGCTGGTTACTCGCGGTTCTCAGGGTGTAGAAAATCATGGGCAATGTACCAGACGGGGGGTTGTCGAATGAAATGGGCGCGCCCTCGATGGTGGGAAGGGGGGACAGGGTCCCAACGAAAGTTGACTGGGCCACTCCTGCAGCGATGAAAAGGGATATGCCGCTGCCGATTCCCCACTTGCTGACCAACTCGTCAAGGAGGAAGACGAGGAGGGAGCCGAGGAAGAGCTGGAAGACGATAATCCCCTGCGCCCATCCCGAGCCGTAGTCCAGAATCAGGGTCTCAGAGGGGTCTAGGAACCCGAAGACCTGGGGGATCGACTCGACGGGGATCATGATCAGTACCAGAATCTTCTGAACCCCCTGGTAGAGCTGCTTGTCGGCAGAGTCCTGAAGATCTAGCTGGATTATCTTTGCACCAGAGAATAGCTGCATGATGATTGAACCAGTGACTATCGGCCCTATGCCCAGGTGCATTATCGAACCGGAGGCCCCGGCCATGATTGCCCTGAATGACGAGAAGACGTCCAAGGTGGTCTCTGAAAGGCCGTAAATCATCACGTTGGTCATTATGAAGTAGATGATTAGAACCAGGGTGGTTGTCCACAGCTTCTGGTTGAATCTGACGTGCCCGTCCGGCTTCGAGATGCTTGGGTAGACGTCTACGAGCCTCTTCAGGCCGTAGAGGCGGCTATTTTCCTCGCCCGAATATAGAAGGCAGGACATTGCCAGTCCGGCTCCCAGGCCGAAAAGGGCGACGCATACCATCAGGAACCCGAAGGCTTCCTTGTCCACCCAGCCCCACCAGCACAGGAGTAGCATGATGGCGAGCCAGGCGTACACCTTGGCGTACTTGCCGATGATTGGGATCCTTGTCACTGGCTCCGGGGTGTCGAACATCGTCCCAGACATTATGAAGGCGACGTAAGGAATGGATATCGCGAATTTGATGATTGCTCCGTTCTGGACTTCTGATACTCCCGAAGAGAAGTCGTCCATCAGCCAGTAGTATAGTGCCCCCCAGTAGATTGCAGCCACTGCGATGAATCCGGGAATGAATGGTTTCTTCGCCATTAGCTAGCCTCCAATTGTGGGAGCTACTCCTCTTCCCACTCACCCCATTCCTCGTCATCACCGGTCTCTACTGAGCCACCGGCGGCCTCTACCTTCTCCACGGCCCTTGAGCTGGCCTCGCGTACGGTAATCTTCAGGGCCCTGTCTATTGACCCTCTGCCGAGTAGCTTATCGAAGCCCATCTCGGTTAGATCTATCGAGTCCCCCTCTGCAATCTCCGCTACGGATCCAAGGTTGATGGAGGAGTTGACCACCCTGAGTCCTGGGTGCCTGTTGAAGCCGTGCATGCCCCAATGTCCGGGCATGTACTTCAGTCTCGTCATCACCTTATGCTTGTTCAAGCCTGCGTTACCTCGGCCTCCCCTCTTTCCTGCGCCCCTTCCGGCCTTCTTGCCTCGACCGTGGTAGCGGCTCCTTCCTCGGAACTTGTTCGTCCTAGAAACCACTCATATCACCTCAGAACATCCTCTCTGCGAGTGGGACAATCGCATCCCCTCTGAAACCCAGCGCACCGCCGATGGAGTAGGCTCGCTTGATGCCACCCCATCCCTTCGGGCCTCTTGGCGGGTGGAGTCGGAAGACTGGCTTCATCCCCTCCACGTCCTTGGTAGTGGCTTCGCCGGAAGCTATGGCTTTGGAAAGTGCCTCGATGGATGAGTGGCTGCTTGATGACTTTACTTCGGCATCGGTAACTGGGTTGTCACCCACCATCTTCCCCCTCTCCTTGATCAGGTTGCTGATTGTTTCGACGCCGACCTCGCCCCATGTGACGTAGTCCTTGACCTTCTGGAGCATGCCTTCGTAGCTCGCTGTCTGGGGGATCAATACTGCGTGATTGACCCTGGTAAGGTTGAGCATCGCCATGGTGTCGCGGATCTTCTTTGTGACCCCGCGATCGCTCCTGACCCTGATTACGAGAAAAGTCATGAGTGTCGCCTCCCTTCCGTTATGTGGAGCCTCTGGCGGATTTCGTCGCTGACCTTTGTCCTTCCTAGTTCTTCCAGTGCGTTGAAAGTGGCTTTTGCGAAGTTGATGGTGGATCTCGTTTGCCCGGCCGATCGGGACAATACGTCTGATACCCCTGCCAGGGTCAGCACCCTTCGCCCGTAGTCGCCAATTACCAGCCCCTTGCCCGAGGGCGCAGGGATGAGGGTCACTCTGGTCGACCCGGAGCGGCCTGTGACCTTGAAGGGGATACTGTTTCCAGGGCCCTCTGCCGACTCCCATGAGCCGTTTCCTCTGTATACCGGGATAAGGTTCAACTTTGCTTGGTTGATTGCCTTCTGGATGGTGCTTGCGACCTCCTTGCCCTTGCAAATTGACAGGCCGACATAGCCGTCCCCGTTTCCTACGGCACATAGGACGTTGAATCGCACCCTCCTTCCCGAGTCAGTCATCCTCTGGATCATGTTGACGCTCAGAACATCGTCCTCTAGTTCGGGCATCAGGGCGTCGACGATCTCGACCTCGCGAATGGGGAATCCGGTCTCAAGGGCCTGCTCGTATGTCAGAATCTCTCCGTTCATCACCATTCGACCGAGTCTCGTCCTCGGTTCCCACACACGCAGGGCCGCCAATGGGTCTGGGCCGCGCCTCCTCGGAGCGTCCTCGGGACCTTCTGATGGGGAATGGGCCATGGCCAGGCCAGGTGCGAGTTGTGTGATTTCCTTCACGGCCTCCCCCTCTTCACTCATCACTTAGAGCCCCCTATCGACTTCTTCGTCTTCTCGACTGCCTTGGCCAAACCTTCGTCAATGTGTGAGCCATTGATTCTTTCATCAGAGGGCAGAACATCGTCTGAGTGAGGTATGGCGAGTCCTCCCTCGGTCATCCCCCTAAGGGCGGCGTAAATCCTGCCTCCTCGTGTTGAAGCGGCTAGCCCTATGTCAAGAATTGCCTCCTTGTGGCCATCACCTACTGCCTGCTTTGCCATAGCCAGCCCTGCTAGGTAGCATGCTGGAACTGATTTTCTGGATGCATCCAGGGGCCATTTGTGATTGTCGACCAGGCTCTTGCCAGTGGCCGAGGCAAGTATTCTGTCCCCATCGATCTCGTAGGAAACCAACTGGCAGGTAACTTGCGTGTTGGAAACTCTGACTACTGCCCTGGGGACGCCGCCCTTCAGCATGCGCATCCTCCGGTGGTAGTCTGTCTCTGCGGCCCGCCTTCGCTTGAAGCGGAGCCTCTGGTTCCTGCCCTTCGCCATCAGCTATCACCTCCGAGGGAAATACCTTCCAGTTCGATATTGCTCTTCATATGGGCAATTGAACGGTAGGAGCCTCCCTTTGCCTTCATGTAGAAGTGCCTGTACTGGGACGCAGAAATCGAGCCTTCGTCTCTGAGCTCCCGGAGAGTCCTCCTCTGTGCTCTAATCTTCGACATCCATCTCTGCTTCTTGGGACTCCTTGAGTTTGCGCTACCGCTTCTGGAGCCCTGGCCCTTTCTTCGTCCCTTGGACTTCTGAATAGTGGCCTTCCTGGCCCTTGACCTGCTGGTTCCCTTGATTGGCTTGGCCTTGATTATCCCGTCCTCAATGAGATTCCGGACATCGGCCTTCTGTACTGCGTCAGAGACCTCGCTTAGATAGTCAGGGTGAACCCATACCCTGTGGATCCCGACCGTCTTGCCCTCTCGGCGTGAGAAAATCTCCGCAGCCATTCTCTTCTGGTTAGTTATCATCATGAGATGTCACCCTTCCTTTCTATCGATCTACGATTTAGTACCCTGAGTCCTAGGTCATCCGCCCTGTCGTGAATCCTGGATCTCTTCCTGTTGCCTACTGATGAGCCGATTCGTATTGCCTGTCTTTCGGGATCGATCCCATCGAGCTCGTCGATATTGTGCACTAGTACTTCCTCGAATCCTGATGGGTGGAGTCCTCTTGCTGAGGCCACCTTGCCGTATCCGACCCTAGCCATTGGTGATCTATACTTCCTGTTCATCCTCATCTTGGAGTCCTTCCCCTTTGGTTTTCTGTACCCTGTCTTCGAGAGGCGTCGGTACCTGAACCACTCCTGCCTCCTGAACGCGGGTTGCTTCTTCGACTGGGCGGCTCGCATCTCCAAGGCGGCCTTGGTCGATTCGTCGAGAACCGGTTTCTGCCTAGCGGTGTGGAAATCGTCCTCCCAATCGTCGTAGTCGCCTTCGTCCTCGTAGAATTCCTCGTCACCTTCTTCCTCTGCCTCGGGTGCCTCTTCCTCTGCCTCGGGTGCCTCTTCCTCTACCTCGGGTGCCTCTTCCTCTGCCTCAGGTGCCTCTTCCTCTGCCTCGGCGGGGGAGGAGTCGGCCTCGCCTAGTCGGGAAATTAGATCGGCCTTCTTTCCGGATACTGGTAGGCCACGCTCTCTGAGCAGCTCTTTCAGTTCAGCTACAGTCATGCCATCGTACGCCAAAATTATGCCCCCTTAGAAATGATGTATATCCCATCCTGGAAAACTCTGGGATCGCGCTTCTTGACCTTGCATGCACGCTCTATATTGGCGGCAGTCTGCCCAACCTTCTCCCTGTCGGCTCCAGAAACGACTACATCGGACTTGTTTTCGATCTTCACTTGGACATCTGCTGGAGTCCATGGCAGGGCTGCTACCCTCGGGACCTTCTCCCCCAGCATGTTTGTGATCGTGAACTTGTTTCCCTCTACCTTCAATGACATTGGGAAGTGGCTGAATACTGCCTTGAGCCTGTACTCGAATCCTTCTTCTAGCCCCTTTGTCATGTTCCTCAGGTGCGCTGCCCAAGTTCCGGCGATTGCCTTCTCGGACCTGCGTGGGAGTGAGCAGAATACCTGCAGTGCTCCATCGGACTGCTTGACCGAGACCCTATTGTGGGCGAAGGTCCTGCTGAGCGAGTCGCCATCCTTGGACAGAGTCACCTTGTCCCCGTCAATACTTGCGCTGACCCCATCTGGGAGTTCAATATCGTGTGACACTTGGGCTACCCTTACCATTCAAATCACTCCCCTAGAACACGTATGCGAGCAGTCTGCCGCCCACCCTCTCTTTCTTCGCCTCGAAGTGGTTCATCACTCCTTGGTTGGTAGTCAGAATCAGTAGCCCGAAATCTCTAGCCGGGAGGTATCGGGACTCCCACTTATCGTAGTCCAGGCGCTTTACCGAGTGCCTTGGCTTGATGACGCCACACTTGTTTATCGCGCCGATTAGCTCGATCCGGAACGCCCCTCCCCGGCCATCCTCCAGTTGCTCGTACTCGCCGAGGTAGCCGGAGTTCTGCATAATGGAAAGCATGCTTCCGAGGAGCTTGCTTGCCGGCCGCACGGTAACCTCGTATTTTCCTGCGTTCTCTGCGTTGTATATTGTCGTGAAAGCATCGTTCAATGGGTCAAACTGCATCTTAATCACCTCATGAGTATTTCTTGAATCCTATATCCGGAGCAACGTCTCGGAAGCACTGCCTGCAAAGGCGTAGGCCGTGCCGCCTGATCATGCCCCTCTTTCGTCCACAGCGTCGGCATCCGACGCTCCTTCCAATTCTCTCTCCGTGGTCGCGCGCCATAACTTACTCCTCCACAATTTTTAGTCCGTATTTCTCTACGAGCCACTCCTTCGACTCTGCCCTGCCCACTCTGTGGGAGATCGCGACCTTCGATTTGCGACGCCTCCTCCGGGAGACTCTGTGACCGGGCCTCTCGATGACCACATTGACGTCCATTCCGAAAATTCCGATGTCTGGGTCGTACTTCTGGTCGGGGAAGTCCGTATAGTCCGAAATCCCGAATGATAGGTTGCCCTGCGAGTCGAAGTTGTAGCCCGGCAGGGTGTGGTCCCGAACCCAGAATGCGTCCTTCAGGAACGACTCGATCGATTTTGGATCGCGCATTGTAATCTTGCACCCGATTGGGGCTCCCTTCCTCGTTCCCAGGTCCCTATTGGTCTTCGTCGACAGGGTCCTCTGGGGTTTCATCCCAGTGAGTACCTCGAGGACCCTTTCAGCTAGCTGAAGCCTCTGTCCTCCCTCTCCGACCCCTATGTTTACCGTCACCTTCGTGATACCGGGCACCATCATCGGGTTGCTTGGTTCGCTCATGACTCGGCCTCCAGCGGTAGGTCCGACTCCTTGCCGATAACGAAGACGTAGTCAGTTACCGTTCCGAAGTCATCGAAGAATGTCTCGTTTGGCTTGGAAGAGCGCTTGATCTCCTGCTCCTTGATAGAGGATGTCTCGCCGATGTGGCTCCCTCCCGTCAAATAAGCAAGGGATCCCTTCTTCATCTCGAGGTGCTTGGAGACTGTTTGGTCGGGGAGGGAAAGCACCAGGGAGTCGCCTGTGCTGTAGGCCGTGGCTTCATCCATCAGAATGTTCCTCCCATCATGCAGGTGTACCTGCGTTCTCCCGCCCCTTACCGTGGTCTTGCCCATTACCCTGCAGATCTTGCTGGAAGCGGCCTTCTTCGCTATTGGTCGATATCGGAGCTTCCCATTTCTGTCGATAATGCACCGGTAGTTCTCATCGCCGACCGTCAGAACGTCCATTAGGCCGACCGCTCGTGCCCTGTCGGTCTCAATCTCGCCGTCCACCAAGACCTTGCGGGAGTGCAGGATTCGCTTCGCCTCCTTCATGTTGTGGGCAACTCCAAGAACGTCTCGGAGGATTATCCCAAGAGGCATGCACATCTCTATGGGGTGGCCGCTAGGATTCGGTTTCTGGATCCAAATGTTGGTCTTCCTCGTCAGTGGCCAACTGCGCGGCATCACTAGCCTCTTGTGATGGCTGCGGCTCATTCTGAGTCACCCCCTACCGTTCTGTCTACGATGCGCTTTATTCGGACTGGGTCTCCCTCGTACAACTTGGTAACGATCACGTTTGATGGGCTCAGAGGCACTGCCTCTTCCTTGCCATCGGCAGTGGTCTGAGTCAGGCCGTCGACGAAGATGAATCCGCCCTTTGTGTCGACAGAGGCCACCTTTGCCTTCACACCGGCCCGTCCCCTTGGTTGTCCGAGTCTCTTCCCTCGAGTATCTGCCTTCACGCTGTTGGGATGGCTGAAGTCTCCCCTGGTTACTTCAACTTCATCGCCCACTCTGATTGTAACCGACCTGACGTGCTTCAGGTCTGGGTCTTCCGTTACGAGGCGGGCCCGCATTCGCTTTCTCTTGATGTGGGTTGATGCGTCTCTCTGGGAAATTCGCTGTTTTCCTGCTTTCTTGCTCTTCACATAATCACCTCACACTATCTGCTTCGCTGTCGCAGCGATCCTAGGCCACCTCTCAGCGGCTTCTCTGCTGACGGGCCCCTTGATGTCGGAACCCTGGACATCCCCTCTTTCGTTGGTAATCACGCAGGCGTTGTCCTCGAACTGGACCCATGTGCCATCTACTCTCCGGAAAGGTCGTGACTGGCGTACTATTACAGCATTGAAAATCTGACGTCGGGTCTCTGGGGTACCCCTTCTCACTGTTACTCGAATCATGTCCCCGACTCCCGCGGAGGGGTATCTCCTAGCGACTCCGCCCTTTTTCAGGACGGTAATCAGTTGGACTACCTTGGCTCCGGTATTGTCTACGCACTCCAGGCGTGCCTGGGTCGGAAGGCCGGAGGTTACTCGTCCCGGTACTCCCTTCATTCGCTCGCCTCCTTCTCAATGACGCAGAACTTCACCGTCTTGGAGAGTGGTCTGCACTCCATTATCCTGACATTATCGCCTGGTGACAAATCACCTATGCAACTGGGGAGGTGGGCAGAGTAGCGCCGCGTCCTCTTTTCGTACCTCTCGAACTTAGGCATGTACCTGGTTGTCTTCCTCTCCACCACTACTGTGTCCTGCATGCCCTTTGAAGAAACAACACCCTTGATGATCTGCCCTCGGACTCGGAGACTGCCGTAGAATGGGCAATTATCGTTCCCGTCCCAATCCCCCTCGGGAGTCCTTACGTCAATCCCTATGTCCCTCATCTCAGTTCCTCCGGTATCTCTTGCCCACTCTTTCCTCGGGCCTCTGACCGACTTTCGAGCCATCTATCTCGACATCGTCGATTTTGAATCTGATTGTGTCCTTTGCGAGAGTCTTGGTCCCTCGCTCGGTCTGAACGGTGATGGTTCTCCTTGTCTCATCCTGGACCATGCCGGTTACTCCGATCAGCGTTGGGTCAGTGGACTGGGTTACCTCCAGGTTCCTGGCTAGCCATGGGAGATTGATGATGTTGGACATTTAGCGAACCTCCACCTGGTATCCATTCTGCTCGAGGACCTTCGCTGCCCTCTTCTTGTGATCTCCCTGGAGTTCAATTGTCCTGCCCTTTACGGTGCCGCCGCTAGCGCAGGCTCCCTTGAGGATCTTGGCAAGTTGGCCAATATCAATCGCTGTGTCATCGATTCCCTCCACCATAGTTACCATCTTACCATACCTCCTCCTAACTACTGAAATAACCGCTTTCTGCTGCTCCTTCGCTATCTCCTGACAAATACAGAGCTCATCGGGAAGGCCACAAAGGTTGCATATTCCCGCCAAATCACTCCTCCTTTTCCTGTTTCATCTTGGTTAGGAGCCTTGCTATGCTCCTTCGAGTCTGCTTGTATGCTCCTGAGTTCGAGGCTGATCCACCGAGGGCCTGCTGGGCCCTGAGCTGTAGCATCTCGTCTCTTAACTCCTCCAGAGCAATATCCCTCTGCTCTTGGTTCATCTCGTCTATTTCCTTCGAGCCAACGTGCGTCATGTCACTCCTCCTCCTTCGAAGACTTTTCCAGAGCCTCCTCGAGCTCTAGTGGGACGAAACCGGAGGCCTCGACAAGGTCGGGCAATCCGGATTCGCTTCGTTCTTGAATCGAAATCTCATGCGGGAGCTTGGTTCCCGGGCGCATAATCCTGACAGTGCAGCCGACCGTGCCAAGCTTCTTCACCGCAGTCGAGAATCCTACATCCATGAGCTGTAGGGCAGTTTCCCCGCAGTACTTGATGTGGCCTTTCTGGAACTTCTCAACCCTGTGGCGAGCACCAGTTATCTTCCCGCTGAGGATTACGATGCACCCCCTAGCACCGGCATCCATAATGTTCTGCACTGTGCTGTGCCCAGCCCTTCGGAAGAACCAGCCCCTCTCCAACGAGCTGGCAAGTCGACTGGCCATCACCTGGGCATTGATTCGAGAGTCCTCTATCTCCTCGACCTCTAGTTGGGGGTTGGTGAGATTGAAATCCTCCTGGAGCCGCCTCTGCAGGTCGTGGATTACCTTGCCTCGCCTCCCAATCACCCTTCCGACCTGTTCCGCGCTGAGTGTTACCTTGGTTCCCTCGGGGGTTCGGTTGAAGGTGAGGCCGCCGAATCCGGCACGCTCAGTCTCCTTGAGTAGGAACTCTCTGACCAGCTGCCTCTCGACATTGCGACCAATCATGTTTCTGATTGTGTTCTGCTTCATTCCTTCACCTCAGAACTCCTCTTCCCGGGATTCTTCCTCGTCCTCTTCGAAGAACTCCAGGAATATTTCCAGATTTACTTGATAGTGATTGCTTGGTGTTGCCCTGCCCCTGGCCCTTGGCCTCCAGTTCTTTGCAACCTGCCCCCTATGTGCTGCTACGTGGGTGATGACCATGTCCTCTGGGTCGATTGTGTCGTACCTCTGCCTAGCGTTGTCCATTGCGCTATTGATCAGCTTGATGAACTCCTTGGAAGCCTTGTTGGGGAACTTTCCTGGTCCCATCTTCCCTTTCCTGTGACCGGCCATGGTGTTTCCCCCTCTTCCCTTTCTAGACCTCCTCTGGTAGGGAATTGCACGCTTTTTCTGCACAACGTCCTCAAGGTATCCCACTGCTTCCTCTGCATTCATCCCCCTGATTGCTTTGGCAATGTGGTAACAGTGCTTGTGATGGCAATCGAGGTTCACAGCTCGGGCTGTGACGAGGTTTGAGCCCTCCAGAAGCTGGGTGTATCCGCTCTGTGGACTTCCTCTAATTCTGCTCATATTATTTCCTCACTTCAATGCAACGTGCTGGGAAGACCGCGTGGCGCCGACACCTGGCCCGGTGTGCGTTACTGACTTCCTAGTCTTGGCGAATTCGCCCAACGAGTGTCCAATCATCTGGGGTGCAATCTCGATTTTCACGAAATTCTGTCCGTCGTGCACCGCAATTGTTGTCCCGACCATTTCAGGCAGGACGTACATGCCTCGGCAATGCGTCCGAACCACCTTGCCGTTGCTACCTCTGATCCTCTCTAGCAGCTTCTCGCACTCTGGGTCCAATCCCCTGGCGAGGGAACGCTTCACCCTTGATGGCATTAGAGTGGCAATTGAGGTTGCATCGGGGTCATCTTCAGGCGGGTACAGTGGCATAACCTGCAGTTCCTCCAAGGAGTAACCCCTCCATCGGAACTCCTTCTTCCTGCGCTCCGAAATCTTCGAACGCCTCTTCCTAGCCTGCCTTCTGGCCATCTTTGCCGTTCTGAACATCTTCCTCTTCCTAGCCATTCCAATCTACTCCTTCTTCGACCTTCCTCGGCCTGTTCTCCGAGGTGCGATGTTGCCGACCTTCTGTCCTGGAGGCGCATTTCTGCTCACTGAGCTGGGGCCGTGGACCGCCTGGTGGTTTCCTCCTCCGTGAGGGTGGTCCACTGGATTCATTGCGACCCCACTCACAGTAGGGTAGAGTTTGCCCCGGGCCTTTGCTCGGTGATGAGCGGCACCGGCCTTCATTAGAGGCTTCTCGGTCCTTCCATGGCCACCCAGAACCCCTATTGTAGCCCTGCACTTTGCAGGCAGGTCCTTTGAACGGCCGCTCGGGAGTTGTATCCTAACATAGTCCCCCATACGAGTGTCCACCATCGCCGAATTTCCTCCTGAGCGGGCAATCTTGCCCCCATCTCCTGGCCTCGCCTCGACATTGCATATCTGGGTCCCCTCGGGAATCTGATCAAGAGTCGTTACGTTTCCGGGCCTTAGTGAGACCTTGTCGCCAAATGCGACGGTCTGTCCGACGGCGACCCCCTCCGGGGCACCTAGATGAGCCACTGAGCCGTCTTCGAACTTTACTTTGGCCAGAGGAGCGGTGTGTGCTGGGCTGTGTACTAGGTCCACCACCTCCGCAATCTCTCCGCTTACCCTGGGAATTCTGTTTGCTGCCGGGAAGCGGTGGCTGGAAACCCGGTTCTTGGGACTTGAGCCCTTTCTCTGTGAACGTGTCCTCTTGCCCATTTGATCACCTATCAGAACGCTCCTAGCTTGAGCGCTGCCTCCTCTGCGTCATACTCGTCCTTCAGACGGACGCTGGCATGCTTGCCAGTCCGGTTGATCCTAACGTTCACCTTGGCGACTTGTACGTCGAGTAGGGATTCGATTGCCTCCTTTATGTCCTTCTTCGTCGCTTCTCGGCGAACGATGAACTCTATCCTGTTGTTGTTCTCACGGTGGCCCCCTTCGGGATCGGCGATCCTCCTTGCCTCCAGAGTTTTCTCTGTTATCCAGGGCATCAGGATTACGTCATATGGGTCCATCTTGATCACTCCAATGCCTCAATTGCGGACTTAGTCCAAACAGTCAGCCTTCCAACATCGCCACCAGGTGCCAGGTCCTCTGCGCTCAGATCCTTAGCAGTGACGACATCGACGCCAGGTATGTTCCTTGCAGCCTTGTCTAGGCCGCACTTCTCTGAGACCACCAATAGTACGCTCTTCGGGGTCCTGTACTTCCTGCCCCTCATTGTCCCCTTGCCTGCCCTGATTCGGCGTCCCTGCTTCGAGCGCTCCAGATCTGAGCCCAGTCCTAGGCCCTCCATCATGGCGACGAACTTTCGCGTTGAGTACTGGAGGGGGATTTCCTCGATATCGTACTTCTCCTTGCTGCTGCCCCGTGATTCAGTATAGCCGTCAATGACTATCGGGAATCGCGTTGTCTCGTCAAATCTGTGGCCTCTGGAGGAAACTGTGGATGGATCGCAACTGGCCGCAATTGCGGAGTTCCTAGCAATCCTTCGCTCCTTGGTGTTTAGCTTCTGTGACCAGTCCTTGTCGACCTTGGGGCCATGGGCCCTTCGGCCCCCCCTGGTGTGTGGGTTTTGAGCACCGGTGCGCTGCCCAGTCTTCCTCATAATTCGGGAAACTCCGCGACCCTTGCCCCACCACTCTACGGAATGCTTCATACCCGGCTGCGGAGCCTTCTTTCCATCGTGCTCGCGATGGCCATATGACTGTCTTCGATTGGCTCGGGAAGCGTGGACTGCAGATCTGACGATGTCGGACCTGATGGGTGATGAGAATGCCTCGGGAAGGGTGATTTCCTTCCCGTCCTTGGTTGCCACTGAGTATGTCTCGGCCAGAAGCCCCGCATCCATCTCCTCTTGGACTACGGAGTTTTCCAGGTTGTAGGGCTTAGTCTTCAATCAATCACACTCCTTGCTTGCTCGATGTACTGACGTACGTTACTTCGACGTCGCCAACGGTCTTTCGTGGCCTTGTAGCGTCACGGAATCGGATTAGGCGCTTAGCCGGCCCGGGTAGGCTTCCTTGGATAATCATGTATGGATTCCGAACCTCTCCGTAGTTCAGGAAACCCCCAGCTGGAGTAATCTCTGACTCATCAGGATTGGAAATTCTTAGGATCCTCTTGTTCAGCTCGGTCCTCTTGTGGTATCCCACCTGCCCGGCCTGTCGGATGGTCTTTCGAACGTATCCGGTTCCAAAGTCACCCATGTTTCCACCTTGGCGTCTTCGCTTGCTGTTCTTGTGGCTGAGAAGTTTGAGGCCGAACCTCTTGATCGAGCCTTGCCAGCCCTTGCCCTTCGTCACCCCTACAACATCTACTTCCTGGCCGGCCTCGTAAACGTCTTCCAGTCCAATCTGGCCTCCAAGTCTCTCCTGAGCCCAGTCTAACTTCTCGTTTACGTCCCCGCCAATCAGACCCATCTCCATTATTTCAGGGGTTTTCGAAGGAACGCTGCCAACCATATGTGGCTGCGTGCTGACGATTAGACGTACCTCACACAGGTCCTGTTCCCTGAGGGAATTTATTGACTCATCAGCAGATGAAGAGCCTCGCTGGGGAATTCTTCCGCCCCTCTTGGATGGCTTCCTCCCCTCTTCGATATCCCTCTCACCTCTTGTCTGGTTTGCCAGACGCGGGAAGAGGTTCTCAGGTGAGTCATCTGATACATCCGCCCAAGCCTCTCCAGCAGTTTGCATCCCATATGGGGTCATCCTGTATCCCCGTACTGCAAGTACATTCATCGGAGGTGCCTCCACGACTGTTACGGCCTTACGGACTTCCTGCCCGGCAGATGTCGACTTCGGGTTTGTGTCTCTCAGAAGAATATGAGTCATACCGGCCTTCCAACCAGCGAATCCCTGGACCCTTACTTCCGAGGACTCGGTTTCTGGCCAGGAGTTGATCCTTGGGAACTGCCGGATAGCCCTCTTCCTAGGGCTATAGCCCATGCTACCTCGACGGGGTCTGTGTCGGTCTGCCATTGCAATTCCTCCTATTACCGATTTTGTGCCGCAAGCGGCAAAAGCCGGGCCTTCAGCGCTAGGGAGGTACCGTGACACCGGGCCGGAACCGCGAATGCGGACTCCAGATTTAGGGGTGACTTGCAGAGCCCTGTGGTGTCTGGTACCTCACGCTGTGAGCGGCCTTGCGACAAACATACCCTATTTGAACGAATCGGGATTGGAAAAACCACCCCTACGGGGTGTGATTCCGTTATTGGCTGAATGGAACGATTTTGTACCCTGACTTTCGAGTCCCTTGTCCATGAGTGCATTTGTGAGGCATCCTAGACTCAGATCCGGGAAGGTCGAGGCTAGGGCATACCAGCTTCTAGCACTTGACGAAGCAATGTCTGGTTCCATGCTACTAGTCCTTCCTACCGCGGCAGGGAAGACCGCGGTTGCATGGATGGCAATAGCAGAGAGGCTGGAAACCGTGGGAGGCTGGGCTCTTGTTATCGCTCCCACTGTGGCACTGGCGAATCAGCATATGGAAGGCGCAGTTCCGGTTCTTGGGGGGGATGACCTCAGGCCCACTACCCTCAGTGGGCAACAACCTGCAAAAAAACGGGAAGATCTTTGGACTAGCTCTCGTCTGATATTTGCCACGCCACAAGTAGTCAGGAACGACGTAAGGAATGGCACTCTTTCACTAAATGATTGTTCGATAATGGTAGTTGATGAGGCCCATCACTGCACAGGGAACCACGCCATGGCTGAAGCGGCAGAACTCTACATTTCACATTCAGGAAGCCCACTAATTCTGGCCACTACTGCGAGTCCGGGATCCAGGAGGGAGCAGGTAGAGGAGGTCTGTTCCAGATTGAGAATTAGCAGGGTCCACTTGAGGACTCCAGATGACCCGAGCATGTCCGAACATCTTTCCGAATTGGATATCAATGAAATCAAGGTAGAAGTTCCTGCTCAGATTAGGGAGCTTGCAGAGCCATTCAAGATATGGCAGGAAGGTATTGTAGACAGTGAGAGGAGGCTTGGAAGGTATGTGATTCCTGGAGCAATCAGTCACAATGGTTTAGCGAACGCAATGCAGAGGGCCCAGATGGCAATAACAAGAGGGGATGCAAGCGGTTACAGATCATCTTCTAGAATTGCCACGGCAATGAGGTTGCACCATCTGATTAACCATTTACTGTGCCAAGGAATATCTGCAACTAGGCAGTTTCTAATTAGGATGGAGGAGGAAGAGGGCAAGAGCAAGTCCGCCAAAGAATTCCTGAGGGATACAAGGGTAAGAGATCTGAATAAGGCGATGGGGGAGATGGAAGAGATTCACTCCAAGGTTGGAGCGGTTAGGAGGCTTGTCAGGGAGAGGATACGCCTAGACCCAAATTGTAGAGTCATTGTTTTCGCGAACTACAGGGATACAGTCGAGTCGTTGGAGGTAGCCATTCAGGACCTAGATGGGGCGAATCCGATTAGCTTCGTAGGGCAGTCCAGTCGTGGAGGTTCGGTGGGACTCACTCCAAAAGAGCAGATTGGGAGGCTGGCTGACTTCAGGTCGGGAAAGGGGAACGTCCTAGTTGCGACTTCGGTCGGAGAGGAGGGGCTAGACATCCCCAGTGCTGACCTGGTCATTTTCTATGAACCGGTGTCTAGTGAGATTCGGACCATACAGAGAAGAGGGAGAACTGGAAGAGCGCGAGAGGGCGAGGTAGCAGTCTTGATCGCTGAGGGAACGAGGGACGAAGGGGCCAAAGAAGCGGCAAGAAGGAAAGAGGAGTACATGCACAAAACGGTGAGAAGGGTAGCTAGGGGCTTGTCAAGAGTACCTCACAAGGACCTGTCGAATTTGACGGGATTCGAAGTGGAGACGGGAGAGGGAGTGGTCTCTGCGGCTGAGTTCGTTAGCGAGTCCCGCGAGAGGCACAAGAGGGAGTTCGCCGAAATCGATGTGACTCCCCTCAGGGGCGTTGTGGAACCCCAACAACAGGTCCCTCCAGAGAATTTCAGGCCTACGGGGCAGACCGGACTTGACCAATTCTAGCCGAATTGCGGGCTTCAGTCTCCGATCACGGCTATCCTAGTACGTAGTTGGGCAAGTCTGCTATTGTAGTGTCCGAACGCGAACGAGAGTAGCTCGGTCAGGTGTATCACCGGAATGTTCGTCGAAAGGCCCGTGGACCTGCTCGCCTTTCCTTGGTACACATCAAGGACAGTATGCGAAAGAGTGCAAGCGCTGACGATCATCTCGGCTCCCTCCGACTTAGCGTCTGAAATCGCGGCGGCCGTCTGTGACAAGACCGTGGGCTCCTCCGAGAAGAGTCCGGGTACGCCTACGCTCTGTGTCCTGCTGGCCCACTGAACCGGTTCCCCTCCCAATGCGGAGATCAACTGCTCGAGATACTGCGGGTCGTAGACATCGTCTTCCCCGCATGCACCCGGTTGCTGAATGTTGGGGCCATAGAATCCGGCTATTCGGAAATCTAGGGGGTTGCGGAGCTTGGTCTCGACCTTGTCGAGCCCAATCTCGTCGACGATCACGTGGAGGAGGTGCTGTATCCGCACCTCGCCAGTCAGGGATAGGCCGGAGGTCCTTCCTAGGATGTCATTGGTCTTGGCAAGGAGCAAGGGGTCGTCCCTAAGGCGGGACAGGTCCTCGTGTAGGGTTCCGGCAGTAGTGGCGCATGGAGTGATGATGTCCATCCCCATTGACTCGGCCATTGCCATCGTTCTCGCATTCAGCGTGATCTGAAGGACGTCGTTGGCCTGCCTGATTATACCTGCCCCGCAGCTTGTTGCCCCCTCCAGGGGATGGAGTTCTATTCCAAGGGTTCTGGATGCCGGGATCATTGTGTCGGCAACCTCTGGCGCGCTGCTGTGAGCAACGTTCCCAGGATGATATGCAAACTTCAGCGCCATTAGAATCGACCATCCAGCTCGTTGAAAATTGCCACTACCTCGTGGTGCTTGTCCACGGATGAGTTGAACTGTTTTGGCATCTTTCCAATTCCCGCAGGTGGGGCGACCATCCCCAGCATGCCGTTGAACATGTTGCCGCCCGTCCTTGTGAAGCCCAGGACCATTCTCGCTGTGACTCCAGAAATAAGGTTCCCAATAAGGCCGGCAGGGCCGAGAACCTGCCTGTAAATCACAGTGTCATTCACCTTGCCACTGCTCTTCACCGTCCAAGCGTACCACCAGACGTGCTTTCCATGCCGCCCATTGAATGCGTCTTTGGTCAGGGCAGAGTTTCGAGCATCGAGGAGCGCGGCCGAAACGGCTGGTGGATTAGAGGTCTGACGCCTTATAGGTGCTAGGTCAGTCTCGGCCTTGATGCCATTTCTGGAGCCGATCAGCGCATCGATAGAGGCTTGCTTGGAGGGTGCCGTGCGTGGATCAATTCGCCGGGACCAAGACCTCGCAAGGACTGCGGGGCCCAAGTATCCGTTGGCATGTGGGACGGCGTCTGAGCTAGCATGAAGCAGGTTCTGACTCTGGAAGTTGCAAATTGAGTGGAGATGAGCGGAAACATTGGGATCCATCGTGCCAATGGGGCCCTGGGGAGTATCGGAGCCCTCCCTGGTGGCTGTCATCATCCATGGCTCGCTTGACTCGCGCTTTCTCTCTAGGGACCATGGATCGATAGCGAGATCCCTGATCACATCGAAACCGGGTAGTGGCTCTATCCTAAGAGATACTGAGCCGTTTCTCAGAGGTGCCACAGCGTCTACACGGGTGAGTCCCGGAAGGACCAATCTTCCGTTTACCGAGACTGCTGTGTTCGGATCCCCTGGAGTGCCGTCTCGGAATGTCAGTGAACCATCCTGGGAGTCCTTCAGGGCCCTGAGTGCGGACAGCAGCGACATGTGACCAGGAAGGGCGCAAATCCAAGTGTCGGTTCCCGTGCTCTCCGACGTAGGGTCGTATCTGAATACAGTCATCTCGACCTGGATGGGTTCGGATACGACCTTGGGTAGAGAGAAGCCGTCTTCGCCATCTGCTCCAGAATCGCCGCCACTGGCGTAATTCTTGATAGCTTCAACCATGTCCTCGTGGAAGGTTCCCGTATCGTCAACTGCAGCGAGGGCGGGTAGTGCCTCCATTGTCCACTCCGCGGCAGGAGCGTCATAATCGACGTCGCAGTCGACCCTAGGGACCACGCGCGTGGCTCCTAGCGCCTCGAAGCGCCCATCCCAATCCTTCCCGGACTCGCAGAAGAACTCGTAACTGGTGTCCCCTAGAGCGCAAACCGAGAAGTGCACACCATCGAGCCTGGAGGCCGAGTCAGAGTTTGCAAACTGCCAGAGGTCCTCTGCGTTGTCAGGCATTTCGCCCTCGCCCCAGGTGGAGCAAACAATCAGGACCCTCTTCTTCGCGGATAGGGAGTTGAAGTCGAAGCCGTCCATGTCGTGCACGGTTCCCTCGAGGCCGAATGCCTTGGCCTGCTTCGAAATCTTCGCTGCGAGGCCCTCGGAGTTTCCGGACTGAGAGCCGAATAGAATGTCGAGGGTGCGATCCCCGGATGATAGGAGGTCATCGAGGCCCTCGGCTGGAGCCGACGCCTCGGCTTGGGCCTCGGGTTCTTCGGGAGTAGCCTCCTGTGCCTCTGGCTCGATAGCCGGAGATGCTTCTGCCTCACCCGAGGAAGCCTCTACGACTATTATTACGTCTACTGGGCAGGCATCGGCAGCATCGTAGATGTCATCCTCTAGTGACTCGATTACTGCGGGCTTGAGTCCGGCCTTGCCGTCATTCCTGTCGAATCCGCCATCCAATCTTGCGTCCGGCTTGATGAAGCAGGTGTCGTCAGTTACCTCGAAGACATCGGGGGCTGCCTCCTCGCAGGCATCGCAAGTGATGCACCCCTCTTCGATGAAGACGCTGATGATTGACATGTTACCCGCTCCTTTCGGATGGTCAGGCCACGTATAACCGATTATTGAATATGCGCATCTAGATTGCTGACGAGAGGTGAAGAGTTGGGATCACATGTCCATTGCATCGAAGTCCTCGCCACCCATGGGCCCAGTGCTCTTGCTAGAAATTACGTCGTCTATCCTGAGTATCATTACAGCGGTCTCCGAAGCACTCTGGATGGCCTGCTCAACCACCCTGCTTGGCTCGTATACTTTGGCCTTGGCCATGTCCGCGACACCTCCCTTGAAGACGTTCACCCCATGGCTGGACTTGCCCTCTGAGTGGGCCTTCCTTAGGTCAATTATCGTGTTTACTGGATCTAGTCCGGCATTCTCTGCGAGGGTCCTTGGGATTACCTCCAAGGCACTGGAGAAGGCCTCGATTGCCATCTGCTCTCTTCCTCCGATGCCCTCGGCGTAAGACCTCAGGTCCCTGCTAAGAGCAGCGATTACAGATCCTCCTCCTGTCAGAACCGAACCGTCCTCGTGCGCTACTGCCACGACACCTATTGCGTCCTCGAAGGCCCTCTTGACCTCGTCGACTACGTGCTCGGTACCTCCCCTAAGGAGAACTGAGACGCTCTTCGCTTCCTTGCAACCCTCGACAAACACCATGTCAGAGTCTCCGATCTTCCTCTCTTCGACCGTTGCTGCAGAACCGAGATCTTCTTCGGAGAGATCGTCAATGTTGGTGACTATCCTGCCGCCAGTAGCCTTGGATAGAGCCTCCATGTCACTTTTCTTGGCCCTTCTGATTGCGAAAATCCCTTCCTTCGCCATGTAGTGCTGCGCGAGGTCGTCTATGCCTTTCTGGCAGATTACGGCATTGGCCCCGCTTGACTGAATCTTTTCGACGAGGGTTCTGAGGAATTGCTCCTCTTCATCCAGGAACTGGGATAGCATGTTTGGGTCAGTAATCTGAATCTTGGCGTCGACCTCTGTCTTCTTTACTTCGATTGCGGAGTTTACTAGGGCTACTCGGGCGTTGGAGATCGACCTTGGCATTCCGCTGTGCACCCTCTCCTTGTCCAGGATTATGCCATCTACGAGCGTGCTGTCCCTAATCGAGCCTCCTTGCTTCTTCTGGACTTTGATATCATCGAGATCTACAACAAACCCATCGGCGCCCTCCTGTGCTACGGAAAGTACAGCTTGAACACTGATGTCGGACAAGAACTCCTTCACTGCCCCTGTGCTCTTTCCGGTCAATGCGGTCTTTGCCACCTCGGAAAGCATCCTCTCGTTCACTCCCGAGCCGTGCTCATCGATTAGTTCGACTGCTTTGTCTGAAGCAAGTCGGAAACCCTCGCATATCACCGTTGGGTGGACATTCTGCTCGACAAGTTCCTCGCTTCTCTTGAGGAGTTCGCCAGCGATTACCACGGCACTTGTTGTACCGTCGAAGCAGTGTTGCTCCTGGGTCTTGGCGATTTCGATGATCATCTTTGCGGCAGGATGTTCAATCTCCATTTCCTTCAGGATTGTTGCACCGTCGTTGGTGATGACTACGTCGCCCATTGAGTCGACCAGCATCTTGTCCATGCCCTTGGGGCCCAGAGTTGAGCGCACGGCATCGGCAACTGCCTTGGCTGCTGCAATGTTGTTGCTCTGTGCACCTTTCCCGCTCGTCCTAGTGGTTCCCTCCTTGAGGATGAAAATCGGCTGCTGTCCGTTGTACATGTCCATCAAACTCCCATTTTTGGGGACCGTTGCACCAGAGGGGGGGTCATAAGGCCTCCCAATACGCTACCAGTGCCCCATTGACCCCTATTCCTTCTGCGAGTCAAGCCATTGCTGCCCATAGTGCTGCCACTGTTCCATTGTCCATCCCTCGGGGAGTCCGGACTCGGGCAGGGGCGGTCCCAGGGCAGCATCATGATGTTCAGCGGGTTGTTCTTGGGGAGTCGGGGAAGAGGGAGGAGGTGGTTGCTCGAACAGCTCTTTGGAGCCACCATACATCGAGTTGGCAATATCGTCTGCAGATGGAAGCGGGGACTCAGAGGCCTTGCTGCCGTCCCATCCCTCAACCGTCATCCTGTAGTCGTCTAGAGAAGAGAACTCCTCGAGTGGGGCCCTTGCATCCCTAAAGACTCTGAACGCTGCTAGGAGGACTACGCTCATCACTGCGAGACCAGCTGCAATCACCAGGTAGTTGGCCCCCTTCCACGCAACCTCCTCGACATCGGTCCCCTCGGGAGCGGGATCGGGTTTGAATAGGGTTATCTCCGTTGTCTTTGATGTCGTATCAAGATCGCTAATGATGACCAGAGTGATGCTGATCTGTTCTTGGTTGGCAGCGAGATTTTCGAGATGCTCATCCCTAACGTCGATATGGATAGTGACGTTCCTCTGCTCGCCGGCCTGCAAAACGAAATCACGATCTTCCTCGGCCACCCTAGCATCGTAAATCTTCCACTGCACGTATTCAACTTCTGTCCTGATCTGCTGTTCTAGCTCTGGGTGAGCGCTCCTGATTGGCATAACTATCACGTAGTCGTCACCCGACTCCCTGATCTCAATTGCATTTGATGCGGATGAGGCTGGGTAAACCAGCAGGTACCCCACCGTGCCAACATCGAACCTAGCCTCGCCCTCGCTGTAGACACCTGCCGCTACGCTTGTGGCCTTCAGGTTGATCGTCCTAGCGCCATCGACTCCGGAAGAGAAGTTGTAACTGACGCTTAGGTTGTACGAAGAGCCCGGTGCAATGACGGGGGTCCTGAACTGGTTTTTCCCCTCCACTTTGGCGGTGACATCGGACGGGAAGTAAAGTTCAATGTCGTACGAGTCATCCATGTTGCCGTCGTTCCAAATCTCCCACTTGAGGGTTCGAGGATCAGTCCCTGCTGCGAAAACCTCGTCCGAGAGGTCGATGTCCTCTACCTCGACCATGTAAGTCTCGGGCACGGTCAGATAGAAGTTTGACATCGACTGGTAACTTGGATCGGATTGACTGGTAGCGACAATCGAGACTCGATATGTGCCGTTGAAAACACCCTTTGGCATTGGAAGTATGAGTGAGAGGGTGGTCTGGCCGCCGTTCTCTTCCAGGGTGACTGTGTGGGAGCTGATGTCGGCTAGTAGGCGCCAATTGTCCGTGTCTACCCTGACATCGAAGGTCTCCTCGGTATTTCCGTAATTGAAAAAGAACACCTGTACTATGTTCTGCTCGCCGTTTGCTGGAGCCATCATTGCATTCCTGACCGGAGCAATAGCGAGATCATGATAGACGGGTACTTCGATGAATACTTTCGAAGAGGCCAGGTAAGTGTTAGGCAACCTTGGGTTGGCCTTAAGATCAAGCTCATACAAGCCTGGCGCTAGGCCCTCGGGAATGGACACCCTCGCATTTAGAGAAATCTCCTCGACGGGGGTCATGTTGATCATAGTCACCTCCTCGCCGGACAAATCGTACCACTTCAGATTCTCAGCGGCAGATAGTTGAGTAGTTCCTGGGAAGGTTCCTCCAAGGTTCCAAGATGAGTACTGGTTACCTGTGTTCTTCAGATCCATCGTGATAGTTGCAGTACCCCCTGGCAAAATGGTTGCCGCT
This sequence comes from Methanobacteriota archaeon, assembly GCA_002725315.1. Taxonomy (GTDB): domain Archaea; phylum Thermoplasmatota; class Poseidoniia; order Poseidoniales; family Thalassarchaeaceae; genus UBA36. Next base: position 23,008 of record PBOL01000044.1, read on the forward strand.
GGATTGGCGAGAGTCTTTTGTTTCAGGGTCATCCTGTAGGTGGACTGGACGCTGACTGGGAGTTCGACATAGTACTTGATCCCTGAACCGTCACCTGATTTGTTCACAATTCCGTCATTTATCCAGGTATACCAAAAGAGGTCTTGGACGGGTGCCCCGTCAGGAATTGAAAGGTTGAACCATGTGTCGGTGTAAGTCCTGGCCTTGACGACTGTTGACTTGACGAAGTTATCATGATCAATAGGGTTATTGGAGTCGATTCTCAAGGGGTAACCCGACATCCACGACCAGTTCGATACCTCCGTGTAATACCAAAGAGTCGTGTCTACGTATCCCCTGTTGAAAATGTTGCAGTGTAGGGAAGGGGGATCGGGGTCCGCTGCCTCCACAAGTACTGTGTTACCCCCCTCCGATTCGGGATCGTATTCCATTGTACCTCCAAAATTGTCGGGGAATGTGCATCGCGCGTCAAGAGTGTACTCTTCACCCCTCTCTATTGCAAAAATGATGAATGAGTCAAGGTGGATCCCCTCGGAGGCAAATGAAGAGTCGGACCTGAATAGGAACGAAGTTGTGAATCCCTCGTTAGGATGAAGCCCGGTGGCATTCCAGACAAGTCTTGTCCATTCTCCCTCGGACGAAGATATGTTTTGGGATGAGTAGTTCAGATACTCCACGTTCCCGGCGCTGCCTGAGTCGGTCTCAAGCAGGATTGTGTCACCCTCGGCCATCTCGCCCCAAGCGTCTGTAGCGATTTGAACGGAATACAGCAAAGGAGCATTGAGTTTCACCAGACACAGGTTTGCACCATGTATTGACGAGACCGTGGAATCGTGCTCCCCGTATCCGAGGCCATGCTCGTATCCATTACCCCAGACCCCGTCGGCACACCCATCCTGGCTGTTGATCCTCTGCCATGCCCATCGAAGCCTGTCAAACCTGTTCGAGGCATATTGGTCATTAGCCCCAGAAACCTTCCAGTGCCACTCTCCTGTTGCACTGGAGTCGTTCTCCATCCTCCATGTACCAGTTGGGAAGTCGGTGTCTGCCTGATATCCATCAGAGTATCCAGCAGCATACCAAGTCGGATATCCATAGGGGACAGCAGTGTTCGAGCAATATTTCCCTTCGAAGGCCTCGTCATTACAGAATCCATTCTCCATGGGATCGTACCACAGGGCAATCGGGACGTCCCTGTCGAGTTGATCGTTTGTATCATCGCCGTCTATGCCAATACCGGCAGAAACAGCCCCCCTGAATGTAACGCCGCCACCTAGCCAACCGTCATCGGACAGGGTACTGTGGGCAATTGAAGGAGTCCAAACGAATGGTACCCTGATTGATTGGCCGGCGGCTAGGGTGATGTTGAAGGTCCATTCGTAGATTACAATCCCAATGGGATGCCAGATCTCAAGTTTGGCATCGGCGGTAATTGGAGATGGGTCTACTCCCTTCTGGTTGAAGGTTACGTTAATCTGAATAGTTTCGCTCTTAGTCATGTACTCGATAGTAGATGCGTCCGGCTGAACCCATGTCCTAGGAGAAAGCGTGCTGTTACCTACCTCAATTCCCGTCACTTCGAAGTCGACTGGGTTGTTCCTAGGAGCGACTTCAGAGATTTCCGCCGAGTCAACTGAGAGGTGCAGTGGAGCATGCGAGAAGCTAACAGCGACAATCAGCGAGGAGAGAAGCAGTGCGCGAAATGTTCCCATGAGCATCAAATTGCGAAATTCATTTGTGTAAGAAGGTTGGGGAGTAAAGTTCGGTGAATTGGTGACGCTCGGAACTCGGATAGCAGTCTGAGAAGGGGGGACTGGGGTTCTTCGACGATGAAGGCCTTATGGTACTAGTCAGGTGCGTGACGCTGTGGTTGACCGCTCCCTATTGCTCAAGAGGTTGCTACTCGTTCTGATGGTTGTTGGTCAGGTCACTCTGGCCCCAATTGTACTTTTCTCGTTGACCTACTTGCCGGAAATAAACTACGAAGAGGCATCAATAGGACTTCGGACACACCTAATCTACTGGGTGGTAATTGCAGGTATTTCGTATGGCATGGTCTCGATCGTTCTAGCCCTGGTTGTTGGTGGTTTCAGGCCGTTTTTCATTGCAAATCAAGGGGGCTTGATTCCATTCTTAAGATTGAGTCCCAGAAGGGGCGACCCAGAATTGGTCGATAGGGCAAGACTCGCCCTCCAGAATAGCCCGTATGGGAGGATGGCCCAACTTGTCAATATCAAGACCAAGGGGGAGGAGCATGAAATTTTGGCTATTCACGGTGGACTCCAGTTGTTGGCCGTCCCTATGCAGGTGATACTGATTGCCGTCCCGTTGGCAATAATGGAATGGGTCCCAGATGAGATGGTCAGAGATGGGAGAGCATTCGACTTGGGAATGGCCGGCTACATAGTCGCATTGTGGATTGCAGTGAGGATTCACCCCGTTGTTTCGTGGCAACTCGTGGGAATTGCAGCCATGTTCAGAAATGTTGTGTGGAGGGTCTCTAAGCTTTCGTGGATCCTACCCATATTCCTTTACTGGCTAGTTGCAAGGCTGGTACTGACCGCTTCTCTGAACTGGTTGGAAATTGACTATGCGCAATGGCATGAGATGCAGTTAGAGAAGATTATTCTGCAGGCGGTTGCACCTGAGGCGGAAATACCCCCTACAGCCATTCTAGACTACATTGTTGCCATTTCAGTCCTCCCTATGGCCACATTCACAACCATTTCAGTACTGGGGGGTTCGCAGAATATGCCGGAATGGATGTTTGCACAAGATAGCGGGCTCGAGTCTCTAAGAGGCGGAGAGCTGAAGGAGTCCTTTGAAGATTCCAACTCTGAAGAGTTCTCAGAAGCGGGGCCCGAACTGGATGAGTCGGGTGATGTTGGCGAAAATGAGGAGCGAATAACTGAATCTGAGAGCAGGATGATTGACATCCCGTTCAGCCTTTTTGATGATGACCAAACCTAAGCCAGGGATTCTGAGATTTGGTTCAGAAGTGCCCAGCCCGAACCCAAAAATGTCCCGAAGAAGATTGCATTGGGGCCCAATAATTGTAGGGCCAGACCGGAAATCGCGATAATCAGTATTGCAATCGCCAATGGTGAGGCGTGGCCTTCACTCACACTGGCAGAAGGGGCCCAATTGGATGCGACGAATGATGCCGTGCCTATGAGCACGTTTGCTAGTAGGCTCACTCGTCACCCCTCAGTTCGGCCAATACCTTCGCGACTCTGTCCATTCCCCTGGAGATGTCTTCCCTGCCGATGGTATAGGCAAACCTGAGATGGCCCTCGCCCGCTTCGCCGAAGGCCGTTCCAGGCGAGCACAAGACCCCGCCCTCCAGGAGTTTGATTGCTATTTCCTCACTCGTCAACCCTGGAACCTCGACCTTTGGGAAAACATAGAACGCTCCAGTGGGAACGTGGCAAGTTACCCCTGGCATGGAGTTTAGTCGTTCACATATCAGGTCCCTCCTTTCCTTGAACTCGCGGCACATCGTCTCGGGATAATCAGGTGCCTTCTCCAAAGCCTCGAGGACCGCATACTGCATTGCGTCGTTGGAGCAAGCAGTAACGTAGTACTGCATCTTGGTTAGTTCTCGCATAAGATCATCATCCGGCGACAGCAAATACCCTATTCTCCATCCAGTCATCGCGAATGTCTTGGAGAATGACTGGACCATGACAAGCTTGTCATAACCCGCACCCAAGAAGGAAACGTGCGGAGAGTCGTAAACAATCCTGTCATATACTTCGTCAGTGATTAGCCAAAGGTCATGTGTCCTGGCAAATTCTACCAGCTCGTCCCTCTGTTTTTCATCCACATTTCCTCCGGTTGGATTACTAGGGAAGTTGTATAGAATAGCGACCGTATTCTCGTCGACCTTCTCCTCTAGATCTTCGATGGTAGGGACGAAGCCATTCTCGAAGCGACAAGGATAGAGTCGTGGCTCGCCCCCACAAATTACCACATCTGGGGGATATAGGGGGAAGTATGGCTCGGGGATCAGTACGTTGTCCCCTGGATTGACAGTTGCTAGGAAAATATCCAACAGAGCATTGGTTCCGCTCATGGTGATACAGACGTTTGATTCGTCCAGGCTAGGTACCAAGTGATGCCACATCCCGGCGATTTTCTCCCTAAGTGAAGGAAGTCCCGCGGTAGTTGTGTACTTGTTGCGTCCCTCTTGCATAGCTCTAGTGAATGCCTCCACGGCGATTTCAGGAGGCTGGAAGTCGGGCTCACCCAAGCCGAATTGGACAGCATCATCGCTGGCCATGTCAAACATACGCCTTACGCCAGTTGGTCGAATGCTATTGGCGCGGTCGGAGAATCGCACCATGGCCCATGGACTAACGTTCTAGGATTTGAACAAGGCGGCTCTGGACTCACCCCTTGGTTAGCCTCAATCATCACCATTCGTTACAATTTCGGCGTCTATAACCTGGGACTTCGATGCCCTAAGATTTGAGATCATGCCATCAATTTCTATGTCTGAGCGAAGTCTAACTAACAGTAGGGATGCACACCAAGCCAGGAAAACCAGGCCCACTAGGCCAATAACAATCGGTGGAACTGCGAAGCTTGATTCCCCGCCTCCTGAGCCTATGAATGACGCAAACGAAGGGAGGGACTGGGCGCTTCCAGAAATAGCCCTAACTTCGATTTCGTGTACCTCCGGGGAAGCCTTGCTGGAATCTAAAATTACATGCCAAGTGAATGGCTCCAGAGGACCTATTTCACCAGGGACAATAGAGTATGAGGCCTCATACCATTCACCTCCGTCTATCCTGAACTCCACCCTTTCTACGCTACCCATCTGCCCCCAAGAATGACCTGTGATGTTTAGTTCCCCGAAAGATTGGTTTACGCTTGTGATGTGATTCTGGATGTTTACGTCTATTTCCTGAAGATCGGAGGTTTCGGATAGCCGCAGTGCCAGTTCTACTGCCGCATATGCATCCACCATTCCATAACCAAATTCACGGTTCCAGTATGGGTCTACATCTGGAGCGCTTGGCTCGCCCCTTCTCTCCGAGGTTTGCTTCAGTACTTCTTTGATCTGCAAGGGGGATAGTTCGGGGTTAGCCTCAATGACCAGTGCGATGACCCCCGTGACTGTCGGAGTGGCGTAGGATGTACCACTTCCCCTGCCAGTGTAGGTGTTGTCCGAGGCATCGCCTCCGAGGAAGTTGTTGCACCCCCCGCTAGATACACACCCTTCGGCCTGAATAATATTGGTCCCAGGGGCACTGATTTCTGGAATCAACTCGTTCACGGGATTTCCATCCCCGTTGTCCCTTCTTGGGCCACGTGAAGAGTAGGAGGCAATTGTGTCGTCTTCCCTTGAGACGGTATTCTGGTCATCTGTGGCAGCAACGGTGATTGATAATGATGAAGCGCTCATCCCAGATAGCCCGTCATTATCTGGTCCGGAGTTTCCTGCTGCATTTGAGACAGTCACCCCAGCCATCATGGCATCGTCGAGAATACGGCTATGCATATCGGACCCATCCGATTCACCCTCCTCGTGACTGGTAATGCCCCAGGAAAGGGATATAATGTCGATTCCGTGGTTTTCTTCGTCCACCCCGGGCCATGCGTCATCCCTATGATCGATTATCCACTGTAAACCATTCATGGCAGACTCATAGAACTCCTGCTCCAACAGATAGTTCTCGAATGGGCCGGCCCCGACATCGGTACCGATTCTCACATCGACTAGAGATGCGTTTGGGGCCGAGCCGTAGAAATCTGATTGGCTGCCATCGGATTCTATTCCTGTTGCACTTGCCATCCCCATGCAAGCAGTCCCATGCTGATTTCCGTCATCGGGATCGAATGAGCCATCGTCCTCCCTTCCCCCGGAAAGTATGCACTGGGGGTCGGAGTGAACGTAGCAGACTGCATCGTATCCCGCTACGAACTTGCCAGATAGGCCAGGATGCTCGTTGTCGACCCCCGTATCAGTTAGGGCTATGTTTACCCCCTGTCCACTAACTCCGAGATCCCAAGCACCGTTCGGATAATCCGATGAGTTTCGGGCCTTTACCGCGGGAGTCTGAATGTCACCATGAAATACTACTGAGCCATACCTCTCTACCATTACAACCCCGTCGATTTTTGATAGTTCTTCCACATCCGAAGATTCTACCGGGCCAATAAGTAAAGCATCTATGGCGGGTAGCTCTACTGTAATTGAGTATCCCATCATCTCCAGGTTATCGCGGTCGGAATCTGTCACTGTCCTACCATATGAGAGGCCGACATTGACAGTGCCAGGAACCCCTTGAATTGAGTCATGAATTCCATTTCTATCGGAATCCAAGGAGGTCCACGTCCACCATGGACCCGGGTCTGTCCAAGTCACTTCTGATTGACTGGGTGCTGAGCTCGAAAGCTCCGGATAGGAAACTCGGATGTCGTCTTCCGGAGGCGTATTGGCGCCCATTGTCCCGATGCTACCGGAAACAGGGAGCAGCAAAATTACGCAAAATACGGAGATGGCTTTCGTGTCCCTCATCGAATATGCGGAGCGCGGGCACGACTTCAAACCAACCTCTTAGAAGTGACTGGTGGCATTATTCCGGACTGCCCCTGGTGGGGGCACTGGGATTTGAACCCAGATCAGCGGGTGTCTTCCGCCTAGCGTGCACCCGGCAAGCGCACGCTCTCGGGTTGCGACGGGTCGGTGCTCCAGTTGGTCATCAAAGCCATCAGAAAACCCACTCGTCGTCATTCCCGTGCAACTGGAGCCCGCGGTACTACCAGGTTATACTATACCCCCTTAGGAGTGCAACGCCCTAGGGCCTTACTCTTATGATAATCTCGGTCCGACCGGAAATGGCCATTACCTGAAATGTGGACTCAGAACGATCCTAAAATCGGCCCTACTGCTAAATGAATTGCCATCCAAGCTCCCAAGATTATGGCTGCAAGACCCCACGCTCTGGGCCTTATTCCGACGCTTAGCCAACCGAATGTTCGAGATAGTGAACCGGGTGCTATCGCCACTAATCTGGCCAGATTGATGACCAGTCCTGCAACCAGTAACATTCCTGCGAAAGCAAGAATTGAGAGAAAGAGGCCGAAGATATCTGAGCGGGCTAATGCCCCTATGCCTTGCGGTATTAGTGTGGGAGATCTCAACCACAGTAGCCAAGCTAGCCAAAGTCCCAGATATGCGTCCTCCTTGAAGCTGGATTCATCTCGCCAATTCCTGAAATCTACCGGCAGTAGAAGATAAATTCTGGATGATGTGATTTCAATCTCGGCTATTTTTCCTCGAAGTAGCATAGAGGAGCCGTGATACACCATTACTGCTGCTAACACTAATTCAACCCATACCCATACTGAGCCTAAGCCTATTGAAGCCAACAGCGAAACGGGTAGTGCCCATAATGCGAATCCGGTAGCAGCGGCTGCGGCTGTCATCAGAGATGCGGCGCCCGGGAAGAGTGGCTCTTCTGGAAGTTCCAATTTTCTTTCTCTAGGCATTGCTAGAATCAAGAGAGGTAGAAGAGCAGTTCCGAGGGTTAAGGAAAGAATGGTTAGCGGGTTTTTTCCAGAGCCTCTCTTCGCAGACTCTACTGCTTCCTCAATTTCCATCGCAGACATGGTTCCAGGATTCCAACTGGTAACAAATCCAGCAGAGTCGATGACGATTACAGCGTCAGTGGCTCCGCTTGGAAATGATTTCCCTACTGAAGCATCCGATTCATCCATTAGTAATGGCCATGATTCATTTAGTTGCATTGAGTAGGTGTCCAAGTCGATTGCTTGAACTCCTTCTCCAGTAGCGATTTGAACGAAAGCGATATCTTCCTGACTAATCGCTTCGGCCCCTCTGAACTCATTCATCTGCCTAAGTGAATTTGGCGAACCGGGGTGGAATAAGCCGACAACTAGCGCGTCACTGTCTTCTATGAGATCTGATAGAGAAACTAGTCCCCCATCATGGGAAAGCAGATTGAATGATGGTGCAGCCCCCTCTTGGCGAGGAATCTCGGAATCTATGTCCGGCAGATGCAAAGCTGGCCCGATTGTAGCGATAGCCAGTAACAGTAGCACTCCGTAGACAGGTAGAGGGAGTGTAGCCTCACGGATAGAAGCGGCAATCCAACCCACTATGGCAAGTGGAATTATCAGAATAGCCCACATTGAAGATAGGAGTGGCCCCTCTTCAGAAGGGATCTCGAATCTCAAAACCGCTATTGCATCACACGGCTCACCCGGATCTTGGTCGGTTAGAGCGAAACATGAGTCAATCATGTATTGGCCCGGAGAAATCGGCTTCTCGGAAGACCAAGTCAGAATCGTTCGGTTTGCCTCTCCAGTCCTAGTTCCATGAGGCATCTCAAAGTGTTCAAGTCGCTGATCCTCCTTGCCGTGACCATGTACCATTTCATCCCAATCGAGAGGACCTACAATCTGAATCACTTGTCTGTCGAAGTCGCTAGGGCCCCAAGGGGAAATAGGCGTAAATTCAATTCGTACCATTCTGTTTGAATCGACCCTGTATTGTAACATCGGTTCAATCACGTTTCCATGGAAGATAATACCAGAAGTCGCATCATAGGTGCCCCACCAAAGTACGCCTTGTTGGATGCAATCGTGTTCTACATCGACACTCAGTGAAATCAGATCACCTTCTGACAATGAGACATTGACATTGTCGGCCATCACAGTGAACTCATGGGCCTCAAGATAGGACTCCTCCATCGCTATTGAATTTGTAATGGCGTTATCGAGAACCAGTGTACTTCCTAGAGACAATGTGACATAGAATCTAGTCTCGGCACCGGCCGCTCCGGGTAGAACATTGGATAATCTGCATCCGTCATTGGTTGAGTCTAGAGAAGCAAACAGTCTGACAGTAAGATTTCCCTCGAACCTGAATGAGTTGGAAAGGGGGGCGGACTGAATATCGATTAGGTTCGGATTTAGGGAAGAGCTGGTTCTAGTAAACTCGGCCTTGCCCAATGGCTCACCTGTGTTGGTGGACCAATTGCGGTCAAGGAATGGCTCATTCACGGTTCCCTTCAGGTAGAGCATATGAGATTCTGGCAAATCCCAATCTATCCCTGGACCGTCCATCTCCATTGGATCTTGAGCATGTGTAACCGAGCCAAAAGATAGGGCTAGGAGCAGTGCTACGAGGGCCGTGGCAGCACTCACAGTATGTACTCTAGAACGATTTCCCATGGTAGCCTCCATACCTCGTACAGTACAAACCTCACTATCACCTGTTAGAACACCATGTCCCGAGCAATGAAAGCCATCATCGCTCCAGAAAGTGTAGCGAGAAAGTTGACGGAGTGCTTTCCAATATACCCCTTGTTCTCCAACAAGGCACCTAGTACTGAGTCCACCTGGCAGCCCATCCATCCCACGAATGTAATCAGAACAAAGGCCAGACCGCGATCGTTGACCAGTAGGGTTGTTTCGTGGTGGAATCCATCGTGAGAATATGGAATCATCAGAGCAGTCACAATTGCAATAATCAATGAGCCAGATAGGGCAGCGAATGTTCCAGTGGGAGACATTCCCCCATTGGTTCCCGGAGGCACTGCTTCCAAGTTGATGATACTACGAGTTCTGGGGTCAAGGCTGCCAATTTCAGATGCTAGGGTATCTGAAAGTGCAACAGAAGCACAGCAGGCCATTCCGAGGAAATACCAATCTCCATCACCCAGCCAACTCAGTATGGCTACTATCGAGGGGGCGGCGCCATTAGCTAGAACATTCTTCCAACCTCTGACTCCCTCATTTCCTTCATGAATAGACAAAGCACGCTTCTCCTCGAACTTCCACCTTGTAGCAAACGAGCCGAACACTAGGAAGACGACCATTATGGCCAGCCAAGTCCAATGCCCCATCAGCGACACCACAAGCCCGACTGCCATGGCTGCGAATAAACCGCTGGCATCGAGTATTCTGCGGATTCCCGAGGCCATCAAGAGGAAGGCTACCAGTGCCAGTGAGATTATCTGGTCCTGAGTCAGATAGTCGGTTGGGTCCATGATATCTACTCAGGACGCCCGGAGAGATGGTCATGAAGGATTCCCCTTAGATGAATCCGTTCCTTACGGAACGGAATGTGTGAAGTCTGTAGGGGCAGGTCTGAAATCACTCGACGAAGTGGTTCGATTATGGGCGGGTCGCTTGGGAGTGTGGCCGACGATTCCAAATTAGGCAGTCCAGAGGTACGTGGCTACTGGAGGTCTTGGCTAGTAACTCTGATGTTCTGCGTAGTTTGGTTTGGTGTGACTTCAATGGCAATCATTCTGACATTCTTAGTTCTTTCACTTATTGGGATTTCTGAGGCATTTTCGATGCATTTGTCAATTTCCTTTGCCTACTTGATATCCATTCCTCTGGCTCTGTTGTTCATGTATGTCGAGAATCTACTACCAGATCTATCGGGGAAATTTTCGATAAAATCGGCTAAGCAAGCGTTCGTCTTGCTATTAGCAATACCACTGCTAGTTACTATAGTCGATTTCATCATCGTTATTGGGTACGGAATCGCGTATGAACTGGCTTTTGGAGTGCCCGATGTCGACACCGATATTGGCGTAGATTGGAGCTCAGGCCCTATTGCTCTTGGATTGGTTATCATTTCTACAGTAATCATCGCCCCCCTAGCAGAGGAATTGATGTTTAGGGGCTATCTCCTAGACTCGATTAGAAAGATGCATGGTGAAAGGGTTGCTATTGTCATAAGTTCCATCATTTTCGGGCTTGTCCATATTGAACCTTACACTGCAGGAATGGCAGCAATAGGCGGTTTGATTTACGGTTTTGTCAGAGTTAGAACTGAGAGTCTTTGGCCCTCAATAATTGGACATATGATGTGGAATGGGGTCGCTCTAGTCTTGACGTATCTGTAGTGCCGCTCAGATCGCCCATCACTCGTAACGCCCGAAGCGCCCGGTGCGGTTCCTCATCACTGCGACGATTGCGGATGGGTTCGCCCCTATGGAATCTATCACATGATTGCGCCACAGGCGCCACAGTACAGCTCTCTCTTCGAACTGTCCCGCTGCATACTCCACTGGCCGCATGCCGGACAGGGTGGCAAGCCCTTCTCACTGGGCTTCACCACGGGCCCAGTACGACGCTTCTTGCGTTCTGGCCTGAACCATCCCTTCTTCGGCTTCTTCACCTTTGGCATTAGTCTCAGAGACACGAGAGAGGGCGTCCCTCAATAGGGTTCTGAACACTGACTTGTAAAGCGACGCAATCATGAGGGGTTTGCACATGCCAACACCATGCGATGCACAGTAGTGGGAGCAGGAGTTTCTGGGCTTTCTTGTGCCATCAGGCTGCTGGAGACTGGTTACCAAGTAGAAGTAGTATCTGACAAGTTCAGTCCTGACACCGTATCTGATGTGGCAGCAGCTATCTGGTATCCATTCCTTACGGCTCCAGCCGACAGGGCTGACGGGTGGGGTTTGGAGACCTATGCTGAATTACAGAGGCTCGCTAATGAAGTACCTGAGGCAGGAGTCAAGATGCGAGATGGAAGGGAGTATCTGAGGCAGGTAGTTGAGCTCCCTTCATGGGGAGAAGAAATAGCTGCATTCCGGACCCTAGAGAGTAATGAGATTCCCGAAGGTTACGTTTTCGGATGGGAATTCAGGGCACCAGTCATCGAGATGCCGCTGTACATGCCATGGCTGAAGTCGAAAGCAGAGAGGATGGGTTGCACATTCAGACAGGGGACGATCCGTGATTTGTCCGAAGTTCCAGGCGATTTAGTTGTCAACTGCGTAGGATTGGGTGCTCGCGAACTGTGTGACGATAAGGAAGTCGTACCTGCTCGGGGCCAAGTTATTTTCGTCGAGCAGGATCCCGGAATTGGGCACTTCGACCAGCAGCCAGAGACGCTTACTTACACCATCCCCCGAAGCGATGTTACGGTTCTTGGAGGTACTGCCCAGTTAGGCGATTGGGATTTGGAGCATAGGGCCGAGGATGATGAGTTAATTCTAGGTAAGGTCGAGGCTTTATGGCCCGATTTGGACAGAAGTAAAATCATCGGTGGAACGGTTGGTTTGAGGCCTTCAAGAAGCGAGGTTCGCCTTGAGGTTGAGTTAATTGATGGGAGAGTTGTCGTCCACAACTATGGGCACGGAGGTGCAGGAGTTACGCTGTCATGGGGTTGCGCTGACGAGGTAGCCAGCCTGGTGTCTCAATCTGCGTGACCAACCCAGGCTGCCTCTGCGTGCAGAGTCTTGGACTTCACAGGAATAATCTTACGATAAACAGAAGATGGGCTAGAAATTTCGCCCTCCACTGTTAGTAGTCTCTGTAGCGAAATCCCAAAAAGTTCCTCATTTCGTTGCAATAGGGGTTCGACCACTTTCCAGTCTTCGTCTGACATCTCGACGAAGGCTCCGCCGTTGAGCTGGGAGTCTGAGAGTCTTTGGTGAGGGTCTCTGACATAGATGGCACCTCCAGAAGCTAGAGAGAATAGATTCCCGCCAGGATAAGGAGTCTCGAGAGGCGTCATCTCTCCTCTGTCATCGAACTCCATTCCATTGATTACAACAAAGCCCCCTCCATCCAGAGGATCTCCGGCCATGAACGATTCAGCCAGATAATCGAGCGCTGTGCCGTTGATTACCAACTTGGGGCTTCCCACAGAATTGATCATCGGCCTTCCAGCAGCATTGCCCAAAACGAACAGGTTGCCACCCTTGGAGCCGTACCCATAACACTGCCCCACGTCTCCGTGAACGACCAGTTCTCCAGCCTTGTGTATCTGAGCCACTTGGTCCTGCGCGTTACCGTGCATAGCGATGGTCATGCCATCATTGCCGCTGCCCAGATAATCCCCAACCGCACCTAAGACATCGATCTGGACATTGTCTGAATCGGCGCCGAATCCATTGCCGATGAAGCGGTGGCCACGGCAGTTAGCGACCACGAACTTGCTCCAGCCGGCCTTGTAGAGAGAGACTAACTCGAGAGCAAGCGAGTCTCTTCCTTCAGGAGGATATGGGCGGGCATCGACAACAATCCTCTGAGAATCAGAAGAAGGTTCAGGGATGTGCCCGGGAGCCTTTTGCGCAGCGAACTCAGAACAAGGATCGTGCTTGGCAGCGGAGATTATCGACACCAAAGTGGACTCGATTTGGTCGAGCCATCTCGACCTTCTCAGCTCTCCCGTATCATAACGTATGTCAAGCAACATCGTGAGGAGTTGCCAAGCCCACTCGCGTCCTTTCGACTGAGACATAGAGGAAATCTGTTTCAGAGTAGCCAAAGCATCTGGCCAGCCAATGTGTGGGAGGCCCTCTACGATAGCATCGAATGATTCCGAAGCGTTGGCAGACAGAGAGAATGGTGAGTTGTCCGATGCTTCTCCCAGAATATATTCTCCTCCGGGATGAGTGTCAACGAGTTCTCCAAACTTGTTTGTCATAACCAACTCCTTGCTACCGTCATCGTTTGAGATTACATCGAATAGGAAGGCGCCGCCATCTGTGTAGGAACCTCCTCTCGCGTTCCAGTACTCATCGGCGCGGCGCCAAAACCTCTTGTCTTCGGATGCGAGGCTATCCAAAACCGCATCAATGACTTGCTTTTCAGAGCCACAGAATGCTATCGCTGCCTCGCCCCTCTGGTAGGCGAAGACTTGTGGTCTGAGCATGCTCGTATCGGTGATTCCAATCAGCCTGTGAGTGGGGCCGTCTGACTGTGCGATGATAAAGAACCAGGGGCCGTCGGGGCTGCCGTGGATGTGTGTCTTCTGGATTGCAGAGTAGACTTCCTGCTTTTCTTCAGGAAGCATCACGAAGTCAAGCTCACTGGTCGGAGCAAGGCTCTCGATGACATTTTCCATGCTGTAATTGTAAACTCTCCTGTGCAGATCGAAAGCTAGGGCACCGACTTCAGTATCGGTGAAAAACAGAGGTTCCATTCCTCTCTGAGCAAGGTAATCCTTCACCGAGACATAGTTTGAGAAGTCACCATTGTGAACCAAAGCGCAGTCTATTCCCTGGCCGAAGGGATGGGCTCCACCAGGATGGGTTACTCTGCCCCGGGTCGGGTACCTGTGGTGGCCAATCCAGACATGGGCGGTCATGTCATCTAGCAAGTAGAATCTGATTACGTCCTCAGCATATCCAACAATCTTGAGAATCAGCATGTCTCTGCCGTGACTGAGAACGAATGCATCGGTCCGGCCGTCCTTGGCGTAGAACTCGACGTTGAGATTGTGAGTGGTGTGGAAGACGAACTCGTCTGAGGCTGACTTCCTGTCTTCAGGGTCTATTGGTCCGTTCAGTTTGGTCTCGATGAACTCGTCAATCGCGCTATCTCTGGGTCTGACGAAATAACAGACAACGTCAGGAGGTCTTGTGTCGAGGTTTGGCAAGTCGCGCTCCCATGTATCGAGTGTCCCCATCTCATGAGTGTGGTCGAGATGGAAGTTAGGATGGATGAAACTCTCCTCTACTGCATCCCTAACCTCGGAGTTGAGGTAAGCGATTGCATAGAGGAATGAATTCGACAGGGTGTGGGCGTCAACTTCGAACTGCTCCGGATCTAGCCCGACCATGGCGACTCCTCCTCCTTTTCCGTTACCTCGGTTCCTCATCTGCTCGAGTGAATCGAAAAGATGGCGGCCCGCGACTGGGACCTCAGAAGCCAAACCGACTACCCCGCAGCCGCCCTCAGCCGCGTCCTCCTCACGTCGCTCAAACTTCGGATGGCTGGAGGTCATCTCCCTCCTAGCATTAATTATCGTCGAGGGATCGATCATTCGACTCCCTCCTTGCCAATGTATCTCAGTAAGTCAGTCCTGCCGCGAAGTTGGCTGACATCATCCATAGCGAGTTTCCTAAGGATGTCTCGCAGTCTCCACTGCATTGCCTTGTACAGGTTATCGAGTCTCATCTCTGCCCAGTCCTGTTGCACCCATTCCTGCAACTCGATATCGGTGGTTGTAAGCCCCCACGGGCAGCCTCGTCCAGACGGGCCTCCTTCGCAGTTGGCGCATCGGGTGCAACCCATCCCAACTAGGTCAGTAGTGCCTAGGACACATCCATCGGCACCCAAGGCGATGGCCTTGGCAATGTCATCTGCCGTTCTGACTCCCCCACTGGCAATTAGTGTGACCTTGTCTCTGACACCTTCCTTCTGCAGGAACTTGTGGACCTTGGGGATAGCCAGCTCAATTGGCATGGCGATGTTCTTCTTGGCGATCTCGGGGGCCGCTCCAGTACCTCCGTAACTACCGTCAAGGTGGATTATGTGAGCCCCTGCATAGTATGACCCAACCGCCACCATGTCGACATCGTGAGGTGTGCTGACCTTGACCGAGAGCAGTGCTTGTGGGTTCACGGTTTCAATCCAATCAAGGTGCTTCGAGTGGTCTTCGACCGAGTAGGTCGAGTGGAATGGGAATGGACTAAACAGGCTGACGAACGGAACCGAGCCTCGCAACTTAGCGACCTCTTCGCCCGCCTTGGCAGCCAACAGGTGCCCCCCTAGTCCGGGTTTTGCCCCTTGGGCATACTTGAATTCGACAATCGGAGCAGCTTGGATGGTTTCTTCCTCGACTCCGAAGTATCCTGTGGCGACCTGAGTAATCACGTTCTCCTTGACCTCGTACAGTTCGGTAGGGTATCCTCCCTCGCCTGTTGACATGTAGGAATTCCAACGCTTGGCGTTCTTCGCTCGGGCCATCATGACATTGATTGAGACGGAGCCATATGACATGCCGCCACCGTACCATGGGATGTCTATTCCGAGGTCGTGCTTGCCGTCGGCGCGGCGGTTCAGTGGAATCGCGGTGTCAATCTCTTCTGAGTGCTCCAGCCATTCTTCCTCAGGCAGAAACTGGAAGTCGAGTCTGTCAAACCCGCCATCGCTCTTGCCAGTCTTGAAGTTCATGTCAGAAGGCACCTTGCCGGTTTCAGCCATGTACCAAGTCGACAGGATAAGTTCGTCAGTCCAGCGTGCGTCGCCAAGGGCCTCGGGGGAAGGATACTCTCCAAAGGCACGAGCATTCATTCCGTTTTGCAGGAGTCCTGTGGTCTTGTGGAGTAAATTATCACTCGGCTTCACTATCTTGCCCTTGTAGGCGTCATACGCATCAACCAGAATCTGAGGAAGTTGCATCAAGAACCACCTCCGACATATCCAGAGATGTCTTCGAAGGCCTCGTACTCGAGATGGCTTACAAGCATTGAGCGGCCAAATTCACCTCTGAGTCTGCGAACCTCACGGACCCCCATCGCGCCGAGAATCTCAAGCAGTTGATCTCTCCAAGACCCGCATAGATTGGTCAAGCGCTGCTGCGCCCAATTCTCATCAAGATTCTTTGGTAGCGTGCCTGAGACGAGCGCTCGCTCCTTGAGAGACCCGTGAGAGCGGCCCTGCAGAGCAAATAGCACCGGGAGGTCTAGAGCGACGGCATCCAGGCCACTGATTATCGCCTTGGGGACATGATCGGCCCCCACGATTCCACCGGCTCCAATCAGTGTGACCTCATCCCTGCAACCCTGTTCAATGAGCATCATATGGGCCTCCTTGAAAAGCTCAGTGACGAAAGTTCCGTCAGAGCCCTCGCCATGTAAGTCGGCGAGCAGGTGTATCACCTTCGCTCCCGCATCGATAGCATTTGACATCAGGTCCTGCCATCCTTCTTCGAACGCAATTCGGACAGCGACGATTGCATCGGTAGCATCGCAAGCCGCCTCAAAGCCGGAGCAATCCCAGCCCCATGGGCGACCGGGAGTAAGTGTGAGTTCGATCATCCTAGCATTGGGGAATTGGGACGCCCGCGATCCCATTACTGCGTCCATAACTGGAGCGATGTAGGGAGAGTCGAGTCCCTCTCTCAGTACGAGGCTCGCATCCAAGCAGGCGATTGTATCTATCTCAGCAGCAGTCGAAGTCACAACTCTGGCCAACTCCTCTGTCCCCAAGTCGCCTGGGGGCAGGTCGAATACGAATGGGACTTGGATTGTGAACATCTCAGGAGTTGGCCCTGTGATTCTGCCATCTGAATCGAATGTTAGGTGCATCGGCTTGCTGCCGATGTCCACAGATGTGCCAATCAATTCTCTGCCATGGATACCATCCCTGCTGGGCCTTACAATCTCGGACATGTCGGTCAGCATACCATCGAATCCAGGGCCACCGAATCTTCCTCGATACCCCTGACCGCGAACAGGGACCATGCCCTTTCTGGCCTCCTCGTCGATGGCAGTGATGTGTCCATGAGTGGTGTAGGAGTCTCCCAATTCCAGTAAATCTGGATTAGGGAGCACCTTGACGAATTCCGGATGCTGTACAGCGCATCTCATGCAACCGACACAGAGTTCGGGTTTCGGAGCGAAGCCTCCTACTGGTCCGGAGAACACACCATATGTACAGGGCCTTGCGAAGATGACATCGAAATTGGGATCCCAAGGTCGAAAGTAGTGAAGTGTCTCCTTTGCAAGCAATGTTGCCAAACCGACTTTTCCAACCTCAACTAGGAATCTGTGAGGAAGAGGGTCAGCATCCTCCACCTCTTCTGTATCGATGTGATATCTATGGTAGCTGTCGGCAGTCTCTCTAGCAATCTTTGTAGACTGGGAGCTGAACCGGTCGAGAGTGAGTTTTCCATCCACTTCTGCATACTCTAGTTCAGTTGTTGATTCCAGCATTCTGACCCCTAGGTTCGCCCGGTATAGAGAGAACGCTATAATCATTGGGTAATTCTAGTATCTATATGACTAGAATCTGTGATAATTCACACTATATAGGAAAAATATTGAACATATGAACAATAATCAGAGTGATAATCAAAAATAAATCACAACTCATAAACCGCCGGGCCGAGTGTTTGCTCATCCGTTCATTAGTTCCTGCTCCGAAACTGAGTCAGTTTGAAGAACGGGCCTCGTAGAGGCCCGCCCATGGGCTTGAAGGAAGCTTGGGAGATTCCAGAGTTCCGTCGACTGTTGATCGGCAACGGTGTGAATATGCTGGGCAGCTCAATCTTCATCATCGGCATGGGCTGGACCATTGCACAAGTCGGTGGGGCCAAGGCATATGGCCTAGTTTTCACGGCCTACTTCCTCGGCCATCTCCCTCTGCTACTGTACGGCGGGATGGTCGTAGACAGGATGCCCAGAAGAACAGTTGCCCTCATAGCAGATTTATCCCAAGCAGTTCTTGTCACGATTGCTATGCTGGCCCTGATGGCTGGTTTTGATTTGATCAAGACGCTTCTGGTGATTACCTTTCTCACCGGAGGTGCGGGGGCGTTCTCGATACCGGCAATCGGTGCATTAGTGCCGGACCTAGTAGAAGAGGAGGTTTTGCCTCAGGCCAATGCCCTGAGGGGGGTTGCAATGACTGCTGCTTGGATGTTGGGGCCTCTCATTGGAGGATTCACTGTAGAGCAGTGGGGAATCGAGGTTTGCCTATTTGTCGATGTGCTGACGTTCCTATTTAGCGGGGCAGTCTTGTGGACAATATCGGAGGTTCCGATTCAGAGAGAAGAGGAGACTGAGGGCCTTCGAGAAGAGGTAATCGAAGCATGGGCATTCGTGAAGACTCAGCCATGGCTCTTCGCAGGCATCTTCATGTTCATGATTTGGCATATCGGAGATTCAGCAATCGAGATTGGAATACCATTCATCATCGAAAGTAAGAGTCTAGGAGCAAGGGAGTTCGGACTCTTCGGAGCAGTTGGCGCTCTAGGGGCTATGTTTGGTTCAGTGATTGCAGGCATGAAGCCCATTCCCAAGGAGTCCAGAGGTACTGTGTTCTACATGTTCATTGGAGGTATTGCTTGGTGCATGCTAATGTGGGCTATGCCCATCCCCTTCTGGCTAATTCTGCTGTTCGTCCTCATTGAAGGCACGCTTGGAGGCACTCTCGGAGTAATTTGGAGAACTACTATGTCCGACAGCGTGGACCAACATCTGCGAGGAAGAGTGAATTCTCTAGATGCAATTGGTTCTCTAATTTTCATCCCGTTTGCTCCCGTTCTCGGAGGATGGATGATTGAGACGACGAATGTTCTGACCACATACTCAATCGCTGTAGCCTTCATGGTTCTAACAACGACTGTCGGACTGATTGTGCCTTCATTCAGGCGCTTTGAAAGAATTGAACACCCAGACTTTCCGATTACTCCTGATCAAAGTCTATCTGACTGATATCTACTGAGAACCATTTCTGATAGAAGTCATACTGTACTCTGACAACGAGTATTAGGAGTACGATATACAATGCCCAAGATGCCGCTGTTCTACCCATCATTATCGGCAACTCGACAAGAATCAATCCATCGAAAATAATGCATAGCACAGCGTATACTACTCTACCAAGCGTCAGAAATATGCTCTCTCCTTCCTGCGCCATTACTCTCTTCACTCGGTTCTCGCGCCACCTATCGGCTGCTCTCTTCAACCTCCAGAATGCAGCCTCTGCTTCCTGATCCTTGTCAATGAATGCTGGAGGCGGCTCTGGTGCATCTCCCTCAGGAGCTTCTTCAGTCGTCATCTTCACTCCGTGTGGATTGGAAGGCTGCCACCAAATTCGACGGGGAAATGACATGCAACCTGATGTCCTTCGGACAATGATTCTAGTTGAGGTTCATCGACATCACACTTACCCTTCACAGCAATCGGGCACCGAGTATGGAAGCTGCATCCACTGGGAGGATTGGCGGGGCTAGGAACGTCGCCTGAGAGAACGATTCTCTCGGCCTTCTCCGCTTCCAGAGAAGGCTGAGGTATTGCAGATAATAGGGCGTGAGTATAGGGGTGGGCAGGGTTGGCAAAGAGTTCGTCTGTTTCGGAAATCTCGACAATCTTCCCCAGATACATCACTGCGACTCTGTCACTGATGTGGTTGACCACATTCAGTGAATGAGTGATGAAGATGAATGTCAGGCCACGCTCCTTCTGAATTGAGTCTAGAAGGTTGAGAACTTGCGCTTGGACTGAGACGTCCAATGCCGAAGTAGGCTCGTCCAGTAATATGAAATCCGGATCGAGAGAGAGTGCCCTTGCTAGTGCAATTCTCTGCTTCTGACCGCCCGAGAACTCGTGTGGAAATCGATTCATGTGATTTGGTTTTAGGCCGACTACTGAGAGCAATTCGGCCACCTTCTTGGTAAGCTCTGCACCATCGGCAAGACCGTTTACAATGAGTGGCTCCCCGACGATTGAGCGGACTGACATTCTAGGGTTCATCGAACCACCAGGATCCTGAAACACGATCTGCAAGCGCCGTCTCAGCTCCTTCTGATCTATTTCTCTGATATCTTCTCCATCAAAGGTGATTGTGCCATCCGTCATTGGAATGAGTCCCATTACCAGTCTGCCCAAGGTCGTCTTCCCACAACCGGACTCCCCCACGATTCCAACTGTCTCTCCTCTATTGATTTCCATGTCCACACCATCAACGGCTCTGACATGGGCCTTAACTGGGGAAAACATCCCCGCTTTGATTGGGAACCATTTCTTAGCATTACTAATCGTAATTAGTGGCCCGGCACCATTTGCAGAGTCCGAATCGTTTGATTCGGGAGATTCAATAGTCACTGAACGCTCACCTCTGATTGTAGAAATTGTGAGGCGGAGAAGGCTCGTTGAGCTGCCTCTAGGTCATCGGTGAGTTCGGTATGATGGCAAGATGCAAAGTGGCCCTCTGAGACTTCTTCCATAGGCGGAGGAGTGGACCTGCACAAATCATCGGCGAATGGGCATCTTGGATGGAACCTACAGCCCTCGAACACGGTGTTCGGATCAGGCACTTGGCCTGGGATA
>PBOL01000045.1 GCA_002725315.1 Methanobacteriota archaeon
ACGGTGATGGCGATGTCGAGGGCAACTACATGCCCAACGGCATGCGTCTGGTTGCGCAGGTGGTCGGTGCACTGCTTGCGATAGTGCTGGTAACAGAGGCTGGCGGCATCGAAACAGGATGGGAAGCAGCGGAATTCGCTGTACCCGAGACCTGGGGCCTACTGGGCATGATCGCTGCTGGTGCTGTCTGGTGGCAGGTGCACACCCGATGCGAATCCGCATGGGCTAGTGCCTTCGGCCTAATGGTACTTGGCGGTGCCATGGTCCTGGATGGGGGTCACGAGATGGGCTCCATGCTCGCTGACGGAGCAGGTAGCGCAGCTGATGTGCTACCAGCTTGGATCGTCGATGGTCTGCTAGTCGGACTAGGCGCCCGTGTGGGTGCTGAGATCGACAACGCACTCTGAGACTGGAAACACTCTCAGCAATACGCAAGCAGGTCGGGGGGGCAACTCCCCGGCCTGTACAAGAACACCCTCCTAGAGTGCTCTCGCTCGATTGTCTATTCCGAGTCCCGGTCGTAAGGAACTATGTTCTGCCACTCCGAGGCATCCGATCTAGCGACCACGGCATGCACCCAATCATCGTCTGAGCAGTTGAAGACCTCGTGAGGAAGGCCCGGCTCGATGTAGAACATATCGCCCGCACTGTGCACTACAGATTTCCGACAACCCGGGCCATACTCATGGCGTACGCTGCCCTTCAACAAGTAAATCATGACATCAAAATCGACGTGTATGTGTGCCTTGGCAACGCCGCCCGGGGGGATATAGGCCCTGTTCATGGAAAGTCCTTCCGAGGGGGTATTCTTGCCAGAAAGGCCGGCTCCGTACTCGATGTTGTTCCAACCACGGACCTTGTCCACGTCCCTAAGGCTCCATATCCCGCCCTCGTCATTCACGAATCGATCCAAGTCAACCTGTTCTCCGGAAAGCGACATTTCTTCTTCGGCCATAGGCCGCTTCTGGCACCCTATCTTTTCAATTTTTCAGGGTCATGGAGGGGATTATCGGTGCTGTGGTGCGAGTAAATTCCACAATCAACGCTAAAAAGGGCCCCTATCACGGCAGCAAGTCGAGGGTCTACATGGCTGGAAGGAGATCTATGGTGTGCGCTTCATCGGGCACCCCCCTGGTTGGCAGCGAAAGCACATCCTTTCCCTGCCCCAGCTGTGGCACCATACTGGGGAGAAGCCAGCGCTGCAGAGTGCAGGCGGTCAAGTACATCTGTCCCGAATGCAGGTTCGAGGGCCCGTGAGGGGAAAATATGGGACATGTAGTGGTGAAGTACAAGGTCACTATGGACCAACCAGAGGAGGGTTCCCCGGATTACCAGGCTATAGCTGACTCAATCTCCGGATTCGAAGAAGTCCAGGAAGTGGAAATCAAGCCCCTGGCCTTCGGAATGATGTACATAGAAGTGCAGGCAGTGCTGGGAGAGGGAGAAGGGATAGTCGACGGATTCGAGGATAGAGTCAGGGGCATCGATGAGTTGGTCGGACAGATTGAGGCCCTAGAGATGGGTCGGCTCTGACTAGTAGTGATCCAACGGCGATCTCATGAACTCGCGCATCAGAACTGTGGCGTAGGTCCCCGGTGGAAGGGTGAACCTGAGTCGCAGACTCGCTCCCTCGGGATGCCATCTGTCACCCTCGGAGGGGCCTTCTGTCCACCTCTCGAACAGATTGTCCGAATCGGGAGACTCCTCGACACTGAGGTCGCTGAATGGGACAGAGAGTGGTCGGCGGGTCCCGGATGAGGTCAGTCGGGGAATCTTCCGTACGAGCCAGCTTACATCCTCCAGCTCGGTCTCCCTTAGGCCAAAAATCTCATGCCCCCCAGGCCCCCCCTGAGCAAACAGGGCATCCCTTCCGGGCAGGGGCCCTGTGACTGCAAGGCGACCCAATCTGCAGTTCCTTCGGCACCTCTCAAGGTTCGTCTCGCTAACGTGGGCCATCTTTGCAACCTCGATCCTACCATTTGGCTGCAGCGGGGCCACAATATCGCCAATCTCTGGCTCAATGAGGGACAGGTCGGCACGAATCCTAGAGGATAGTGAGTGATTGAACACCAGTGACTGGATTGAATGGACCATAAGTAACTGCAATGAGTGTGGCAGGGTACGGAATGAGCCGAGAAAGTCTCCGGGATTTTCAACGAGATGCTCAAGCATTGACGATTCATAACCAAGCCTTTCGGGCACCAGCTCCAAGCATTCCGAGGGACCCTTACCATCCCGCCATGCTTTCCTGAAAATCGATGCCTCCTCCCCTTCCCTGGTTGACTCCATGCCAACGTAGAGGTCGACTGCTCGTTCGAAGTCACCCTCTACAACTGCACGGCCGACTTCTGGGGTTACGGGCCTGGTGGAGCCGAATCTCTGAGGGCCTATCCAGTTTGGGAATGCATCCGACCCGATGGAGTCGGATAGGCCTTGCCTGATCTCGCGGACTCTGCGCATTGCCTCCTTTGCGTCTATTGGTTTTCCCGATGCATCGCAGCACCCCCTGACGGTGATGGTGAACCTGTTTCCATCATGATCCCCCATCCCCAACTTATGGTGGGTCCTTCCGATAACCTCAACCGTACTATCTGGGATTTCGACTTCCTCGACCCTTTTCCTCGGAGCGTCAATTACCAAAGTCTGGGTGGTGATGGCCCTCTTGTCCTTGATTCCGGAGGAGAAGATTCGGTTTCGATTAATCCCGCATGACCTAGCAAGTCTTCGGAGGTATCGGTTGGTCTCCCAATTAACCATGGTCACCCGAGCCACGGTGAACCTTCCCTTTGGATCAAGAGCTGGTGTCTTTGATGCCTCCTCCACTCTAAAGTCCTCGACCCTGCATTTCAGGAGTCCTCCCACTCCCTCGGCGGAGACTGGCCATTCGGACAGGCCCAGGCGTTCCTCGATAGAAGAGTGGGTCATGAGGGCACACCCTCAGAACTTGATACTGGAGAATTCCTTGGTAATTTCCGAGCAGATGTCCTTGAGAATCTTGTCGGCCTTCTTTCCCTTGACGGTCCTGACGTATAGTTCGGGGTCATCGAGATCTGGGTGATTCTGGAAGTAGTTTGCATATTCCACATCGTCCCTGTCATTTAGGCGGGATCGGAACATCTGGAGTGCCGTGTGAGTCCCGCCGATGACTCTTAGCCTCAACTCTCGGCCATCGTTCTTCAATACTTTGACAGGCATGGAACGGACGCCCGACTATAGTGCCCCTTTTCAGGTCTTGCATGTCAAAGCGAAGTCTGGAGGGCAGCAAACCTACCCTAAGTTTTACACCGGGAGGTTTTGGGGGCCCTAGATGTCTGGCAACGATGCCTTGACTAAAGCCATCGCGGATGGCTTCGATAGGCTATCCGCACCTATACTGATTTCCAGCTTGCTGCTCACTGCTTTCCTAGCCTCATTCTTGGCCCCCCTGCCTGAATTCACGACCGATTTGTCGTCGTTCGCCCCCGATACCGAAGCAGACGATGCCAATGAGAGGGCAGATGCTTCCATGGGCCCCTCTTCACACCTGATCTACATCAATGTCAAACCATCGGTCGGAGATAACGAGATCCCCAACGTTCTGGAAATGGGGGCACTGCACGAGTTGGCTGAAGACCATAGGAGAGTGGAGGAGTACTCCGAGCAGAACGGGGGTTTCGTGACATCCCAGATCAACGCCGCCGAGGTACTGCAGAGGTTTATCGAGGATAGGAACTATTCCGGGCAGCTGAGTGATTTCAGCGACTGGCAGCAGATGCTGACGGAAGTCCTGGAGGGAGATGAATGCGGCGATGCAGTAAGCAGCGACGAGCGGACCATCGCCACCGCGGCGTTCGCGTCTTCGGCGATGCTTCACAAGGACCTTGACTACCAGCCAGTATGCGACTGGCTGGAAACCGGTGAAGGGAATCCCACCCCCAGGGCAGACAGCACACTCTGGTTAATTGAGATGTCAGGGGGGGTTAGCAACGAAGAAAGGCAACTTCATGCCACTGTGATTAGGGAGATGCTAGGCGAAGGGTCCGTACTGGAGTACGGCGTAATCTCGGACGATTTGATCAGCAATGACATCAATGAGTCGACCTTGGATAACCTAGTCTGGCTAATCCTCCTTGCGGTGATTGTCGTGGTTATACTCCTGGCCCTGACTTTCCGTTCGATTGCCATGGTAGCAGCGCCCCTGACGGCCCTATTGGCATCCCTTGTGTGGACTTACGGCACGATTACAATGCTAGGGATGAAATTCTCTATTCTGGAGATAGCAGTGGCACCGGTCGTCCTAGGGCTCGGTATCGACTACTCGATCCACCTTCAAAGGGGCTACGAGAGGTCCAAGGAGGGCTCCCAGAGTTCCGCAGAAGCATGGGCGAAGGCCCTTGTAGAGTTACGAGTCGCGCTATCCCTAGCCGTAGTCACCACAGTCTTCGCGTTTCTGGCAAACTCGCTATCTCCGTTGCCCCCCCTGCGAACATTCGGGGTTACCCTGGCCCTGGGCGTGTTCTCGGCATTCCTCGCAAGCACCGTCACTGTTGGCGCGATTCACGTAGTGGTTGAAAGGACAATGGGCTCCGCAAATCCCAGTGGTTTGGAGTTGGATGCACTAGCCAATAGGGCATCGGAGTTCCAGAGGGGGAATGCGCCCCTAGTACTGCTTACCGTCGCGGTAATCACCGCAGGCTCGGTGGTTGTCGCAATGCAGGGCCTTGACACTAGCTTCGAGCTCGCAGACTTCCTATCGGACGAAGAGATGGACGTAATGCAGGTCAGAAATGACCTCTACGAATCCTATGACGTCAAGGCACTGAAGTCCGTATACATCATCGTCGAGCCCGCCGAAGGAGCAGAGTCTTTCCAGAGCGAGGAGAGGCTGATTGATGCCCTTGGTGGTTTAGAAGACTCACTGCTACGAATGCAGGGCGTCGTCGTGACGCAGGCTCCGGGCTCAAGCACCGAGTGGGCCTCATATGATAGCATATACCGGGTTATCGCCGATGCCATTGAGCAGGACGAAGGTTTCGGCATGGAGCACAACCTGCAGGTATTCGGCGAGGACTTGGCACCGACGGAGGACTTCATCGAGGGTGACCTGTCGAATGCAATCAAATCCCTCCTGACCAATGACACGGTGGGGGAGCAACTCAGGGGGATGACTTGGTCACAGAGGGCCGGCCAGCACGTCTCCCTTACTGATAGCGGCGACGCAGTAAACTTCCTGAGGGTCAGAATCGATGTTGAGGCCGAGAACAGTGCCATGGTCGAGCAGATCACCGTCGAACTGGACGCAGAAGTGACACTGGTGTCCTCCGATACCGGGGGGAGGGCGTACGCAGTAGGAGACCTCGTTATCCTATCGAACGTCCTATCAGGCCTAATCTCATCAATAGTTAGCTCAACTGCAATCAGCCTCGCTGTGTCCCTACTAGTGCTGGCGTCGCTGACCCGGAGGCTGGGGCAGTCTCTACTGGTCATCCTTCCCGTTGCACTCGCTGGTTCATGGGTAGTTGGTGCAATGGCGGTACTTGGGATCAACTGGAACGTTCTGACAATCATGATCACCGCTTTGACAATAGGACTTGGTATCGACTACTCGATCCACGTCTGGAGGAGGTTCGAGTCCAACAGATCTTCTGGAATGGCAATTTGGCCGGCGATGAAGGACATGTATGCCAATACTGGCTCTGCCTTGCTAATGTCGGCAGGGACCACCATCTGCGGCTTCATGGTACTCCTCCTTTCTCCCGTTCCCGTCATCCGGGACTTTGGCATAGTTAGCTCGATATCGGTTGCTTTCTCACTGATTCTCGCCCTACTGGTACTTCCGGGGCTGCTGGCTGCAGAGGTCCGAACCGGGAACGGGCCTAGTTCCCAATAATCTCCAGCACCTCGTGCATGTCTAGGCTCTGCTCCCTCGCAAGCAACGCCACAGCAAAATCGAGGGTGATGGGCCCAAGAGCCCTCCGCTTCCTCTGAGCCCTCCTAACCACTTCCCTGCGTTCCAATCCGGACTTCCTCGAAACCAACGAAATTAGGGTTTGAGCCCTATCTGCACCCCCTTCAGCGGGAGTACTGGATAGGGGAGTGGTTTCACTTGCTGCCTTGGCAGGCTCAGTGGGCCTCCCCTGTTGGACATCGGAAACGGGGGCCGCAGGAACATCTCCCGTTCTGACTAGCAATGGCTGCCAGCCTAGGGGAGGGGGCTCTAGATCGAGTCCAGGAGCTGGGCGAAGGGAGTCGGTGCTTCCAACCAGCCAGCCTCGCGAATGAAGCGTATCAACCAGAATTGGGGACGACTCGGGGGCAAACCACTGCATCTCCAATGACCACATGCGGGAGATTTCGCTCTTCGAGAATCCATCCCCCTGGTGGCTGTTGAATGTCGAAAAGAGTAGGTGCAAAATCTCTTCCCCTATCCCTCCCAAGCCAGCCATCGAAACTGCAACGATGCATTCGATGCTTGATGTTGCCGATTGAACGGGGGCTCGCTTGGTTGAAGAGGGGAGGGGTTATCGGAGCGCGATTCCTGTGGCGAAGAGGTACGTAGCCCGAGACCCGAGAACCGGGAAGAAGATTGGGGGCCGCAAGAGAGCGGGGGC
>PBOL01000046.1 GCA_002725315.1 Methanobacteriota archaeon
CCTATGTCGTTCATCTCCGCAAACTGCTTGTTGGCAAATACATTGTCTGCAGAGATTCCCAAAACGGTTGCTTCGGCCTCACCCAAAGCGCCCAAGGATTCCGAAAATGTACATAATTCGGTCGTGCACACTCCCGTGAATGCGGCAGGGTAGAATGCGAGAACTGTCCTTTTTCCTATCTCACTAAGTGTAACCATGGACCTATCTTGGGCTGCCATCAATGTAAAGTCTGGAGCAATATCGCCTACTGAAACCATGTGGTTGCCACGAGGTTCCTGACTTCAATAATGCCCTCAACAAATTTCAACTCAATGATTGGGAACTACATCTTTTCGGGGACTCCAATTCCAAGAAGTCCCAAACCTAGCTCAAGCTGCTTCGCAGTGAGTTCGCAAAGTGCTAGTCTGCTTTTCTCGACGGCCTCGTCCCCAGAACCCAACACTTGGCATGCCTCGTAGAATGAAGCGAACGCAGATGCTACGGAGTGAAGATGGGTGCAAAGCTTGTGCGGGCTAAATGTGGATATAGTTTCATCCAACGCGGATGGGAATCTAACCAGTCTTCGGGCCAAATTTGACTCCTCTGGCTCACAGCATGAAATTTCGAAATCGGGGATTTCTGACCTTTCGCCTGCCCACTTCCTAAAGATGCTGCAGATTCGTGCATGGGCATACTGCAAGTAGGGGGCAGTGTTGCCTTCGAATGAGAGCATCTTCTCCCATTCAAAGACGTAATCCTTTGTCCTTTCTGTTGACAAATCGGCATACTTGACTGCCCCTATGCCGACCATTGAGGCGACATTATTGCGCTGTTCCCCGATCAATTCGGGATTCTTCTCCTCAATGGCTGAATTTGCCCTAATTACTGCCTCGGATAGTAGATCATGTAGCTTGATCACCTCTCCTTCCCTGCTCTTCAGGACCCTTCCATCGGTGTCCAGAACGGATCCGAAGTTTACATGGATTGAACTGTGCCTATCATCCATGAAGCCGGCCTTTCTTGCGACTTGGAAAACCATCTCGAAGTGCTGCTTCTGAGGAGTTCCGACAACATATAGAAATTGGTCGCACTCCAGCCTTTCCACCCTGTCAATTATGCATGCTAGGTCAGAGGTACTGTAGTTGAATCCTCCATCGGCTTTCCTGATAATCATTGGAAGTGGTTCACCGTCCCGGTTCTTCCACCCGCCCGGGAAAACAACATCTGCACCCTCGCTATTTTCCAACATGCCACTGTTGGACAGTCTTTCCACAACAGTTGGGAGGAGATCCTGGTAGTATGACTCACCCATAATGTCGTCATCCGTGAGCAGGACTCCAAGCATCGAGTAAACCTCATTGAAATACCTCATCGACTCATCAACGAGGACCCTCCAAAGACGCAGAGTTTCTGCATCCCCTCCCTGCAGCAAGACTACTCTTGAACGTGAACGGTCGGCGAACTCCGCATCTGAAACGAATTTTACACGTGCCTGTTTATAGAAAGAGTCCAAATCTCCCACACCCAGTTCGTTTGCTGCTTCGTCCTCACCCAAATCCAACAGGTGCTCTATCAGCATCCCAAACGGGGTTCCCCAGTCTCCTACGTGGTTCTCCCGATGAACTAAATGGCCTTTGAACTCAAGCATTCTGACTAATGCATCCCCGATTACAGTGGACCTGAGATGGCCGACATGCATTTCTTTGGCCACATTTGGTGCAGAGTAGTCAACAGCTATTGTCAATCTTCCCCCCTCCCCTACACCAATTCTTGGATCTGACAACAGTGACGAGGCTTTTGATGAAAGCCAGGATGGTACTGCCTTGAGATTAACGAAGCCATTGATTGAAGAAACTATTGCAACTTCTCCCAACAGCGGCGAAATCAGGGAGCATATTTCGTCGGCGATGTCTCCTGGGCTCCTCTTTAGTTCTCTTGAAAGTGAGTGGCATGGCATTGCAGCATCTCCATGGTCCTCAACTGTTGCAGGACCAAGTAGGCCCTCCCAGCCAATATCGGACAGGCCCATCTCCTTCATTACCGTTGAAAATGCTGGAAGGGAGTCGTCGATCAGTTGCTTCATAATATTGCCCTCATGAAATCGAATACCTCAGTAAAGCCGCAACTCCTCCGAATGCAGTGCTGAGAGTTGCACCTTCCTCGGTATCCATGGAAATGATCTTCACCTGCGCTGAGGTATGTCCAGCCAAGACCGAGAGTTCGTCAATCAGATCCATGGTCCTTTCCTCGTCTTCCCCAACGTTCTCGGAATTACACTCTGGACAATTGGGGATTTCAGAACGGTTCTCTTGGGTTGACTCCCACTCTTTCTTACAGGCCTTACATACCCAGAGTACTCGTCTCTTCGTTAGTGACTCGGAGAGCAATAAAGTAGAGACTGCGCCCTGTTCAAGTGCCGAACGGATCATCATCTCGCCGTAGGTCGCCTTAGGGTTGGTCTGCATTACCTCTCGCAAGAACTCGTCTACGATTGTACGTTCAATATCCAATTCAATTTGATCCATCATCGAGCCTGCTCTCTGGACCAATTCCCTCAAGCCGCTCTCGTTAGAATATCCGACATCGAAGTATGGCTCTGCAATCAACTTCTTTATTTCATGATGAAAATAGTCATTTTTCACCACGAAGTCCTTTGTGGCACCTGGTCCCCCGATGATGATCCCCCGTAGGTCTTGGATCATCGGAAGCCAGTAATTGCATGCTCTCTCGGATGCTTTCTTGAAGAATTTGTGTGCTGCTTCCTCGATCAACCTCTCGAACCTCTGTGCCGATTGTCCCCCACGTCCGTGCTTAGATGGGACCAAGGAAGTAATGTGCTCCTGGCAGTGTAGCCTCTTACCAGATGCGATTCCGTATGCCGCCTCGGATCGATCGATGACAAACAACCCATATGACGTCCGGTCAATCATCATCTCTTCTAACTGGCTTACTTCGAATCTAGAGTCACATCGATATCTGAAAGACGGGAAAGGTTCGGGAGGATCGTCTACAACCTTTGAGACCAGCCTAGTCTTGTTATTTCCCACTATTACGTGCCCGACAAAGATTGCAAGACCCCCCTCCCCAGGTGTCTTGTATCGGTTCAGAGTTGAAATTGCGGATTCTATGGCATCGGTCACGTGCTTCCTTGTCGATTTTGACTTGATATTGGCTGCTTGGCCAGCCTCTTGCCCTAAATGCTGCCTTACATCACTGATCATGCGATCTGGCGGGATTATCACAGTAACCAGTTCTGTGCCCATCCCCTTCATCTCAGATATTTCCTTGAGAGATTTCTTCAGGCGGAGCCTCCGTTGCTGCTGCGCGAGTTCGTCTGACATACTCTCTCCGTGAATTGCCACCATGGGCGGCATTTCAACCCTTCAGCGCTAGTTGAACGTAGGAATTGAAAGGCAAGGTGTTAACCTAGGGTCGATGGCGACGGTGGTCCTTGCATTGGGAGGTAGCCTCCTGCGACCCGAAGTCGAAGAAAGGCGAGACTGGCTCAGGGAATTTGTGGCAATAGTTCGAGATAGGGTTTCATCGGGTGACAGGATAGCGGTCGTAGTAGGCGGAGGTGCCCCCGCAAGAGAAGGAATAGAGATTGCGAGCCACTCAATTGACGATATTGAACACCTCGACAGGATAGGTATCGCTGCTACTAGGTTGAATGCGACAATAATCAGGGAGGCTTTAGCAGATGATGGAATCCCCGTTTCAGGATCAATTCCTAGAAGCGTAGAGGAGGCTGTTGTAGACCTGGAAAGAAGAAGCGTGGTGGTCATGGGAGGCACAGTGCCGGGGCACACGACGGATGCGGTAGCGATAATGCTGGCCGTGAATAGCGGTGCAAGAAAGTGTGTGATAGCTACGAACGTGGCAAAAGTTTTCTCAGATGATCCGAGGTCTAACCCGGATGCAGAGCCATTTGATTGCTTGACTTTGGACCAGTTGCAGGAAATCGTAGGCCCCCCGGAGCACAAAGGAGCTGGTAGTTCGCAAGTTGTAGATCCTGTAGGCGTAGATGTAGCAGTAAAGAACTCCATGCCCCTAGATATCCTTGATGGAAGAGACTCGGGAAAAATCAGGAAATCTCTCGAGGGTGAAGAGTTCGAAGGAACGATTGTAGAGGGATAAAGATGAGTCGCAAGGACACCATATTGAGGGCTGCAAAACGGACAGCTAAGGAGGCGCGAGCTGCAGCATCTTCACGGAGAGGGAAGAACAGGGCAAAAATCGGAGTCGAGCCGCATCGACATTGTGTGGTATGCTGGACGCCGGTGCCACTGGAGGAGGAGCCTGCAATTTGTTCCAGTGAAGAGTGTGCAAGAATCCACAAAAAGAGAGAGCGATCGAGAAAAAGACTAGTGGTCCTGATGTACATGATTCCAGCAATCACAGTGATATTCCTGATCCAGGGAGTCATGGGGGCGGCAGGTTGAATCGCGCAAATAGTTGAGGGAATTCCATGATGGTGAGGATCCTGTCGGTATTGCCCATGTTCGTGGGCCTTCTTTGTGCGACCCTGCTGGTTCTCAGCATCATAGGATATTCCCCCCCTGACTCGGGAGCTGAGGTCCCAATCGTCCCTTGCACAGATAGCGAACTAGGCTGCAACGTTGGGATGACCCAGGACGACATCAATGTTCCAACTGCGTTCATCCTCCTAGACATTAGGATGGAGATGCAGTGGGATGAGCCAGAAAGGGCATGGCTCGGCGTAGTAAAATCCGAGGCAAAGGAAAACTGCCCGCCAGACTCGAATGGCCTGACCCAATGCACATGGGATGACATGGAAAGTCACAGAGTGGCAGGAGGGCCAGATTCAGATGGTTCACTAGTCTTCGATATTGGCCCGGGCAAGTATCGATTTGTAACAGCAGGAAAAGACGGTTCTAGCTTGGATTCGCAGCTTGTGACAATGAGCACTTCAATCCATCTAAGTAATCTTGCAGAGATTGCCTTGGCTGCTGTTTCGATACTTCTACTTGCAGGTGCCGGAGAAATGGCATTCCCTGTAAGAAACCTATGGAAGCGCTTCAAAGATGCATAGTGAGTTTTCATCAGTATCGTTGAATAACCCAAACTGAGTGGGCATGGCGTGGCGAATGCAAAGTGCCCCAATTGTGGAACTACAATAGAAATAGAAGGCCTTCCTGAGTCATTCGGAGGTTACAACCTCTACTGCGTAGTTTGTGGGCACTCTTGGCACGTGTGAATTCAGTTCCTCCCTATAGGTCCGTGATTCTCATCCGTCCTCGGCCAGTGTTCTGGTAAAGAGAGCGGGTCATTCACCTGATCGGCAGCGATTACATCAATCAATATAGTTCTCAGTTCCTCGAGGCCCTCTCCGGTAAGGGAGCTGATACTAGCATCATCCTGTTCTACATCCCCTTCCATCAAGTCGGCCTTGCTAGTGACGACAAAGATTGGCCTCTCAGAAATTAATCCCTTAACCTCTGAAAGAAGGTTTTCCTGTTCATCTATTGGAGTTGTAGATTGTTCGGTTCGGTCAAGTAAGAACACTAGGGCATCGCCTGAATGCTCCAGCGCAGCGATAGCTTGCAACTCTATCTGGTTCCTTTCCCCCATTGGACGATCAAGAAGTCCGGGGGTATCCACCATCTGGTATACCCTCCTCCTATGTGTGAAGTGACCCAGGTGAATCTGCTTAGTCGTAAATGGGTAAGAAGCGACCTGCGGCTCGCCGCTAGAAAGGGCGCTAATCAATGCTGACTTTCCCACATTTGGTGAGCCAGCTACCACGATACAAGGCTCATGAGGGTCAATTGAGGGGAGCTTTCGCAATACATTTCTTGCCTCGCCTAGCCAGATAATCTGTGGTGATATTTGGTCTATTACAGAAGAGAGGCGCCCATATGCATGCCTTCGTGCCTTGTGGAATCCATCTATGTCCCTCAGTCGAAGAATCTTGGTCTGGGCCTCCCCAGATATTCGTTGTGACCTTTCGGCGGCCCATTGGAGTGTTCCGAGGTTCTTCCTGTATTTATCGCACCCAACTGCCGCATCCACTAGAGCTCGATCGAACTCTGAAAGAGCATTGAGGCTGGGCCACCTGTCCACATAGGAGTTCAGAGTCTTAGCGATAACGTCAGATGCCGATTGTACCATCCTGGTCATCTGCTTCCTTACCCTGTGATATTTGTCTGGATCCTCTACCAGTTCTGCCTGATTGCTCGCCCTGCTGAATGCCTTGTCGAGAATCTCCTGAGGGTACAAAACAGTAGGAATTGACCTCCACTCCACAGATGACATGGTATCCCCGCTCACTCGCCGCCACTGCATTACACTTCAAGCATTAGCAGGTTCTGTAGAGAAGTAGCTCCTGGAAATTGACCCGTTTGTTTTTCTATGACGACCCCAACGAGGAGGCATGGCAGAGGACAGGAGGGGCAGGAGAGTTGAAGATCTACCAGATTGGGCCAGGAGATTCTATGAAGACTACGGCTCGCCAGATCTGGACAGTTTGGATGATGTATTCCATGGCCCACTGATGGATAGAAAATCCGGACTCAGGAGAGACGATCTAATCGAGATTCTTCTTGATAGGAGGATGCTTCCAGATGACAAAGACCCTTTCGTAAGAGGAATGTTGGTTGGAACGAACAGGAACTCAATAGACATCCTAGACCAGAACGGCGACTTTAGATCAATTGCAAGAGACGTAATTGTCGAAGTTAGGCTAGTAACCCACCTCAGAAGAACATACATCGAAGACAAGGAGTTACTGAAATTCGAGAAGGATGACATTAGGAGGAGATCAGAGATGCACGAAAAGGCCGAGAAGACCAGTGATGGTTACGAGAGCAACCTGTGGGGCTGAATCATGGCTGGGCTAGAGGGAAAAGAATGTGTGCCTTGTCAAGGAGGGACCCCTCCCTTGGCAGAAGACCAAATTTCAAATCTTTTGTCGGAAATCGACGAGGGTTGGAGTGCCATAGATAACCATCACATTTCGAGGGAGTGGGAATTTCCCGATTTCGAAACCGCTTTGGCTTTCACGAACAAACTTGGAGCGATCTGCGAAGAGCAGAACCACCATGCAGACTTCGAACTTGGCTGGGGAAGAGTCCAAGCAGTAATTTTCACGCACAAAATAGATGGCCTTACCGAATCAGACTTCATTCTTGCTTCCAAGTTTGATCAGTCATAGGTGATCGATTGCCTGAGAGTTTCCGAATGCATGTGTTCGTTTGCACCAACAAGAGAGAAGACTCCCACCCCAGAGGCTGCTGCTCGAGCAAACAATCGTTGGAAATCATGACGAATATCAAGAGGGCGGCTAGGGCCGAGGGCCTTACAGACGTACGCGTTAACAAGTCAGGATGCCTGGATAGATGCGAGTTTGGCCCATCCTGCGTCATCTACCCCGAAGGAACGTGGTATTCGTTGCCATCGGACGAAGAAGGGCTCGATGAAATTCTGCTTCATCTCAAAGGTGAAGGGCCATCCAGAAGGCACGAAATGGGGTGATTTCATGCGAAAGGTGGTCTACCCAAGGGCTGGCGGTGTCGATACGATCCAAATTGTCGAGGCGGATGACCCAATTCCGGGACCTGGACAGGTAGGGGTGAGGGTCCACAGGGCGGGGATCAACTTCGCAGAGCTGATGATGAGGCAGGGCCTATACGGTTCAAACCCAGATTTCCCCTTCACACCAGGATACGAAACATCCGGAGAGGTAACATCAATTGGAGATGGTGTCGATTTTTTCAACATTGGAGATAGGGTCCTGGCAATGACTGGGTTCGGTGGTTATTCGGAACAGGTAGTTCTTGATGCAGAGAGGGTCGTCCCCATCCCAGACACGGTTTCCTTCGATCAGGCTGCAGCAATTCCCGTAACATATGGGACCTCCTACCACATGCTAATCCACTTGGGAAACCTGGCCAAAGGGGACACCGTACTAATCCATCATGCCGCAGGAGGGGTTGGTACTGCAGTTGCACAGATTTGCAAGTCAATGGGGGCATCACTGGTTATTGGTACTGCATCCAGGCCAAAACAAGAGTTCGTGCGCTCATTGGGAATGCACTTCGTAGATCGGGATGCAGAAGATTTCGTCGAAGTATGCAAAGAGTTGACCGGTGGAAAGGGAGTCCATCATGCCATCGACCCAGTTGGTGGCAGTCATCTATTGCGTTCATACAAGGCCCTAAGGAAGGGTGGGAAACTGTACTATTTCGGAGCCTCTGCAGCAGTGAAGGGGGAGAAGATATCCAGGCTTGCTGCACTAAGGATGTGGGCCAGCACACCGAAATTCGACCCGTTGAAGATGATGAGTTCCAACAAGGCGGTATTCGGGGTACATATGGGACTTCTCGACGACGCCTCAATCTTCAAGGGGCACTTGGATGCTCTATCGAAGATGCTCATGAATGGAGAAATAGACCCAATTGTGGATTCTGTGTGGCGTTTCGAGAGAGTCGCTGAGGCCCAGTTGCATATTCACGATCGGAAGAACAAAGGAAAGGTCCTATTGGACTTCTCGCCAAACTAGAGCCTTACTGGTCTTGTTGCCCCGCAAGCCTGGCACTTCAAGAGCGTGGTCCTATCCTCCTTGAGGAAGCGAGTGTCGGGGGCTTTGCATTCGCCGCAAAGAATGTACGTCTTGACATAAGCCACTATCTTCTCCTTGATTCTCTTGGGCGGAACCCTCCCCTTCAGCATGATTCTAACCTGCTCCCTGCTCCCTGACGTACCTAACTCATTGAGGAGATATTGGAATACATGATTGGCGTCTCTATCCATCGCATCGACGATGTCTGAAAAGTTTCTCAGAATCGTCTGGCTTCCTTCAATCATTATGTCGGGCTCAGGCATTGTCCACCTAGACCTCTCGCTAATGTCCTTAGGAATTCTCTGCCTAGCCCTCTCCAATAGGTCATCGTAATTGCGGTTGGCCACGGGGTTGGGAAATGCAGGGGGTTTTTCACCTCACCGGGACAAGTGTAGAATTGGCAACGGTCAAGGACCGATTGCAACCGGGGGGGTTCATGACGGAAGCAGTACAAGTCAAGGTTGCCAGGGTTCATCCAGATTCACGGATGCCTACAAAGGGTAGCGAGCACGCTGCTGGATGGGACTTGTATTCTCTAGAGGACACCGAGGTTCCATTCAGGGGGAGCGTGAAGCTCCGGACGGGCCTCCATGTGGCCATCCCTGTTGGATACGAGGGTCAGGTCAGGGCACGTTCCTCGCTTGGTTCCAAGGGCCTCATTCTGCCACACAGTATCGGTACAATTGACGCAGACTACAGGGGGGAGCTGTTCGTATTGATGACATGGATCGGAGAGGGTGACTCATACATGGTCAAGTCTGGAGAGAGGATTGCACAGTTGCTAATCACTCCGATTCCCAAGGTCGGCTTCAGCGAGGTTGAATTCGAGGATCTGGGGGAGACAGAGAGGGGTTCTGGCGGATTCGGCAGCACCGGTAGATTCTGAATATAGGCAATATTGACTAGTTCAATGGCATACTCCCGGTGGATTGATAGCACTGCAGCCTTCGGTTAAGGTGATGCAGTTGAGCGTAGATGAGCTTCGAGCCATGGTGGACGAGTTCAGGTCTAGTGGGCTAACAGCTCAACAAATAGCGGACGAACTTTCACTTTCCCAGACCACCATTGAGTGGTTATCCGCAAGTGACTACGAGATTGAGTCTAAACCATCTGACGTGAAAGTTGGCTGGAGATCGATTGCAGTAAAGGGAGAGAGAGTCGAGGCGGTTTCTTTCATATTCTGCGACATCATTGAGGAGATGATAGGTGACGAAGTCGATACGATCGTTGGAGTTAGCATCAACGGGATTGCATTTGCACAGTCAATCTCTTCCAGCATGGGACTCGAGATGTCAGTAGTCCGAAGCATTAGCGAAGACATGAGCGGCCACCTTTCCCAGGTGTACGCAGGAGTCGAGGGGAAGCGAGTTGTAATTATCGACGACGTCTACTCATCGGGGACCACGATGAGGAAGACGGCAGCGAACCTGAAGGCAGCGGGAGCTGATGTCAGGCTTTGCATGGTTCTGGTCAACAAGTCTTGGGACAATGACGTAGACGGGGTCCCGCTTAGAGCACTTGTTAGGGCAGCGACGGTCTGAGGTATCACATGCATTGGGCGGATCACACCGCGCAGAGGCTAAGGGATAGGGGAGGCCCCCAAGTCTCATGCTCTGGGATCACCCCTTCAGGGGAATTCCACATTGGCCACCTGAGGGAGATCCTATCGGCGGAGATGATACACAGGGCATGCTTGGATGGAGGCCTAGAATCCGACTACGTTTTCATCGTAGACTCCATGGATCCTCTCAGAAGAGTGTATGACTTCCTTTCGGATTCATACCTGAAGTACATCGGACATCCACTGGCTTACATCCCCGCACCGGGTCCTGACGGGGAGCCGGGGGATGGGAGCACTAGCTACGCGGAACACTTCCTCAGGCCATTCCTAGAAGCACTGAGCCAGATAGGAGTGAATCCCAAGGTTGTAATGAACCACGAGACGTACGAAACCGGTGGTTTCGCAGAGAGCATAGACAACGCCATATCAAAGAGGGGAGAGATCCGGGAAACAATAGAGAAAATATCAGGCAGAGAACTCGATGAAGACTGGTTCCCGTACAATCCCCGCGACTCCAGTGGAAGCATGGACGGAGTAAAGGTCACTGGA
>PBOL01000047.1 GCA_002725315.1 Methanobacteriota archaeon
TCGTGGGTGGAGTGGAGGACCACCGGACACGCCACGCCCTCCTCAGCAGCATCTAGCCAAGTCTGGGCACAAACACACCACTTGTCCCCCGGGGAGAGGCCGGGGAAGCGGTGCTGGGGCATGGGGGTGATCAGGTCGTTGCCCTGGGAGCGGGCGAACTCGAGGAAATCCTGGGTTACTATGCAGCATACCGTGTGGAGTCCCCTATCGTTCCTGTCGGTGTTGCAGCAGCCGTCCCTGTACCACCCGGTAAGCGGGTCGGTGGAGCAAGTCTGCAGCTCCTCCCCAAGGACGTTGAATGAAGGAAGCAAGATATCACCTGTATTCTACTCGTTGGGTATGGATGAGGCGCCTCTAACTGTGAGCTGGTCATCGTGGAACTGCATCGAGACGGGAGTGGTGATTACTGCCTCTCCGTCGACGTTGACGAACAGAGGCTGTCCCTCCGAGACATCCAGCTCGTACCTCTTTGCTTCCTCCATGGTCACGCCCCACCGTCCCACGTGCTTCCCCTTCTCAAGCGGGCCCATCAGGAGGAGCATTCGTACCTTCGACAGGCCCCATGCCATGACCAGTGATCCGTGACCCTGCGTCGGCCTGGCTCCGGGGGCGACCCTGTAGCCACCTCCGAAGGTCTGGCACTGGCTCATGCAGAAGAGCCCGGAGAGGTCGACGTCGGTTCGCTGCCCGCCGTCTATAGAGAACCATCCCCTCTGCTTCTTCCAGAACAGGACCGCCTTGATGGCCAGGGCGGTGTACTTGGCCTGCCCCCTGATCCACTTGAACTGCCCCTCGTCCTTGAGTCGGTTTACGACCGAGGTGACTCCTGCGTCACACTCGAGGAAGCTCCACCGAACCAGGTTGCCGGCCTCGTCTGGCTCCCCGTTGCATGAGAAGTGCTGAGGTGCCGCCTTAGTGGGGTGCTCGGGAGCGGGGGGGCCCTCGACCCGAAACGACCCGACCCTCCGGTCCGTCCCGCTTACCAGGATGTCAATAGCCCCCTGCATGTCCTTGAACTTGTTTCCCTTTGGGGTGGGGATACCATGGGCCCGGGCGTAGTCG
Source organism: Methanobacteriota archaeon (assembly GCA_002725315.1). Taxonomy (GTDB): domain Archaea; phylum Thermoplasmatota; class Poseidoniia; order Poseidoniales; family Thalassarchaeaceae; genus UBA36. The sequence continues at coordinate 1,063 of PBOL01000047.1, forward strand.
TTTCCGCTACCGATCGGGAGGATGCCGAGCACCTTGCTCGAGCCCCGGAGGCCGGAAGCGACCTCGTGAACCGTGCCGTCCCCGCCGACGGCCACCACGATGTCGTGGTCCTCCGCGACGAGGCCCTGTGCGATGTCCATCGCATGGCCGGGACCCTCCGTCCTGCGGAGGTCGACATCGAATCCGGCCTCACTGAGTGCCGGCTCGAACCTCTCCCACTGCCTCAGAGAAAGGCCGTCTCGGGCGTTGGGATTGAGTATGCAGGCAATGCGAGTCACGCTCCCCGAGAGCGCGCCTCCGACTTCAATCCTGCCGAAGGGAGCAATCATGAGCAGGGGCTGAGACGGGAGGATGAAATGGCTGAGGCAGAGGAGCACATGAGGAGGGCCATCGAGCTCGCCGAGAGGGGTCGGCACCGAGTGATGCCGAACCCCCTAGTTGGGTGCGTCCTGGTCAAAGGTGGCGAGGTGGTCGCAGAGGGGTGGCATGACCACATCGGCGGACTACACGCAGAGCAGATGGCGATAGCCGAAGCCGAGTCAAACGGAGTCGAGACGCAGGGCACCACGGCTTACGTCACTCTGGAGCCCTGCAACCACTTCGGAAGGACCCCTCCATGCACGGAGTCCCTGCTGTGGGCCGGTGTTGCGAAGGTCGTGATCGGGGCACTTGACCCGAACCCGACCGTCAGGGGGGATGGGGCCAAGAGCCTGCAGGAAAGCGGCGTCGAGGTGGTCACCGGGGTCCTAGACGATGAGTGCGAGAGCCAGATGGAGGCCTTCATGCACTGGTGCAGGGAACGCAGGCCGCTGGTCACCCTGAAGGCATCCACCGATCTGTCGGGGAGGGTTGACGGCGACCCCTCCAGCCCGGCGGTTAGGTTCAGCTCAGAGGAATCCCTGGAGCTGGCGCATACCATCAGGGCAGATTCGATGGCGATTCTTGTGGGCGTCGGCACGGTGATCAGGGACGACCCGTCGCTCACCGTAAGGGGGCCCGACCTGGGTCCCAGGGAACGTCCTACGAGGGTGGTCATCGACCCCGAGAACCGAATCCCCGGGGACTGCAGGCTGATGTTGGACGGAGAGGCCCCGACGCTTATCGTACAGTCCTCGGAGCACGACTCGGCGGATGACGAGCCCCACGTGGAGAGGGTGGTAATCCCCGAGCGCGACATCCCGATCCCGAGAATCCTAGACATGCTGGGTGACAGGGGGGTGCAGTCCCTGCTGGTCGAAGGCGGGGCTGACACTTGGGCGAGGTTCCTCTCTGCGGGGATGGTCGACAGAGCGAGGATATGCGTGTCACCGGTCGATCTGGAAGGGGGGGTGGCACGGTTCGACAGGTCGTCGCTCTCTGATAGCCTGGATTTGGTGTCCTCCACCGAGGTGTCGGGAGACTCCATAGAATGGTGGTCCAGAGCCTGAGAAAACAGGGGCCGAGGCCGCCGAATTGTGTAGGGTCTACGGTTATATACGACACTTCTCACGCTTGGCGCTACATGTATAGCGCGAGCGACGCAAGCAAAAGAAGAAGCCTGAGCATCTGCATCCTGATGGTACTGTCGGCATTCGGACCGATATCCACAGTTGTGGCCGATCACGATGAGGTAGGAGATGACTGGGAAGAAGATGGCCCATACATCGAGCTCTGGATAGAGCTGGAAGGATCCTGGCAGATTCTCGAACCGTACGAGATGACCGATTTGGATGATGGCACCTACGACATGCAGATTGAATACATCGACCTCGACGTGGGGTCGAACTACACCCTGAGTTGGTCTGTGTACGGAATCAACCATGACTGGGGCGAACTGGTTGGTAACGTCACCTCTGAGAACGTGACTGACACATGGCAGATGGAGGTCAGCGAATTCGACTGCAGGTTCAACGCCAACGTAGCGATCATCAACAACACCGACGGCCAGTGGGACAACGTACGCTCCAACAACTACGACTTCCACGGCGAGTGCACGGAGTACGGCACAATCACCTACTCTGCCGAAATCGGAGGAAACTGGGTCAGCGAGCCCGACGAAATGGGCACAGGCTCCTACGACATGAGGTGGGACGTGACCAATCTGACTACGGGAGACGAGTACAAGCTCGACTACTGGTACTACCTCAGCGGGCCGGGAGTCAACTGGGGGGAAGACATGCAAGGGAGTGGCCACGAGTGGGTGGCCACCGATGCGAACGAGTCGATCGACTGGAACGTAACCATCTCCGACACCGACTGCTCGCTGCAGCCGGAGTCCATGCTCTGGCAGAACACCTCCAGCGGCTGGACTATTGTCGATCAGTACTGGGTCGGGCAATTGAGCGAGGTCGTTCTGCTGCCATGCGAGCCAGTGCTGACCCTGAGTTGGTACAACAACGCCTCCGGCAGCTGGGAGGATCTCGATAACTTGGCTGGCAACAACTGGCACGACGCTGGAATCTACGAAGAAGCCGACTCATGCGATGAGGTCGAGGGAGGCTGGGAGTGCACCGACGACGACGGCAACACCGAGACCTGGGACGAGTGCGAGGAGTTCAATGAAGAGTACATGTGCATGAACTGGCACGAGCCACTGTTCCTAGAGCCCGGCGATTACGATTTCCAGATCACACTGTCCTACCTAGATACGGGTGGATCCTACATGCTGAACACGCACAAGCGCATCGGAGATTACTTCAACGGCGTTTCATATGAAGACGATTACCTGGAGTTCAACGCCCCCAGCGACACCTTGACGCTGAACGAGACCGTGACCATAGACGCGTCCACCTGCTGGGGGAGCCTTGAAGCGTTCCTAGACCAGAACGTGACGGATAGCTCCGGGGCATGGGGCCACCACCCGATAGCCGAGGGCTTCTGGGAGATACATGGGCCCTGCGAGGAGCCCACATCGCCATTCACGCTATACGTGGACGGCGTCGAGTGGGAGCAGGAACTGCATTACGCCGACTTCGACGAGTGCGAGGAGGACGGGGAGGGCTACGAGTGCTGGATGGACGACTGGGACGACGACGGAGACGGAGAGCCCAACTGGACGGAATGGTTCGAGCACTGCGAGGAGGACAACTCCTCCGGTACGTGGTATTGCGTCGTGGGGTGGAGCTACCCGTCCCTAGACGAGGGCAACCACACCATGGTGCTGGAGATCGAGGGCCTCGAGGTCGGCGACAACTACAGCCTACAGATGGACACCAACGTCTGCGAGTGGATGGACTGCGTCTACGACTGGATGCAGGTCAACTTCACGGCGACCGCCGAGACCATGTCCGAGACATTCTACCTGGAGACGGACAACTTCACCTGCGGAGTCAACGTCCACGCCAGGCTACATGAGGTCCACGACGACGGTGGCTTCTACCACCTCGGCGGGGATAGCTTCGGGCTCCACGGGCCCTGCGAGCAGCCACCATCGCCATTCACCCTGACCTACGACGGGACCGAGTGGGAGCCGGAGTTCGAATACTGGGATTACGACGAGTGCGAGGAGGACGAGGACGGCGACTTCGAGTGCTGGGGTGACGACTGGGACGAGAACGGCGACGGAGAGCCGGACTGGACGGACTGGCACGAGGACTGCGAGGAGGACGCCTCCGGCACGTGGGAGTGCCAGTCCCCATGGGGCCACAACCCCCATCTGGACGAGGGCAACCACACGATGGTGCTCACGATCGAGGGGCTCGAGGTCGGCGACAACTACACCGTCGACATCAAAGTCGACATCTGCGAGGACATGCTCGGATGCGATAGCGATTCCTTGTTCTTCGACTTCACGGCGACGGCCGATACGATGTCCGAGACATTCTACGTCGAGACAGACAACTTCACCTGCCAGCTAGGGATATATGTGCACCTGGCAGAGAGCCATGACGACGGCTGGAGCCACGGCCTATTCGAGGAGGGCTTCGGGTTCAGCGGGCCCTGCGAGCAGCCACCATCGCCATTCACCCTATACGTGGACGGCGTCGAGTGGGAGCCTGAATGGCATTACGCGAGCTACGACGAGTGCGAGGAGGGCGAGGAAGGCTACTACGAGTGCTGGATGGACGACTGGGACGAGGACGGCGACGGAGAGCCGGACTGGACGGACTGGAACGAGAACTGCGAGGAGGACGCCTCCGGCACCTGGTGGTGCCAGTCCCCATGGGGCCACAACCCCCATCTGGACGCGGGCAA
>PBOL01000048.1 GCA_002725315.1 Methanobacteriota archaeon
GGCGGCGGAATCCTGCCAGGATTCTCTGCGGCACTCGGAATCATCTCGATGCTGGGAGCCGCGGCCGCGATGGCCGGGCGACGCAAGGACTGAGCGGTCCTCACCCCTGGGTGAGGGCCCTCAGCCCCCAACCGGAGCACCGGAGGGCCCCGGATGGAGTCCAAGGACGCACTGACCACCGGGATAGCGACGGGTGCCCTGGTGGGCCTCTCGACGAGGGGCGCGCCGGTTCTTGTCGATAGCTTGCTTGAGAGGCCCGGGGACCTCCTCGGTGCGTTCTTCGTGGCCTCCTTCTTCATCATCATGCCAATGGCATGCGCCGTGTTCGTGAGGGAGACCGCACGCAGGACGGGCAGGGGGGCGGACACAGGGCAACTCGCCTTCGTGGCCTACCTCACGCTACTCATACCAGTCTTCGGACTGACCCTTCTGGAGGGGGGCAACGAGGCGATAGGGGTCCCGATAATCATCTTCGCCGGGGCCGTGTCGGGCTTCGTCTTCAGCCTCCCCTGGGTCACTGCGGCCATCTACAGGAGCACATCGCCCCCTAAGGAAGAGGAGTAGCATGGCCCCCGCATCCTCGGAGTTCATACTCCCGAGAACCGGGCGGGTCCTGCGGAACAGGACCGTGCTCGCCGCGATGACGAACAAGCAGTCGGAGGAGGACGGGACCCTGTCCGACGCTGAGATAGCCTGGCTAGTCAGAAGGGCGGAGGGCGGCTTCGGCATCGTGACAACCGCCGCGACCCACGTCCACCCAGGAGGCAAGTCCTGGGAGGGCGAGATGGGGGTCTGGGGGGACCACCACGTGCCTAGGCTCACCGAGCTCGCAGATGGGATCAGGGAGCACGGCGCGACTAGCCTGGCCCAGATATTCCACGGAGGCCTCAGGGCTCCCAGGTCCCTCACAGGGCAGCAGCCCACCTCGGCGAGCATCAACCTCGAGAGGGGGGTCGAGGAGGAGTCCAGGGAGCTCTCTGACTCCGAGGTGTCGGACCTTGTCGCCTCCTTCGGGGAGGCTGCCGAGCGGTGCGAGAGGGCGGGTTTCGACGGAGTGGAGGTGCATGGGGCCCACGGGTACCTGGTGTGCCAGTTCCTCGGCACCAGGACCAACAGGAGGGCCGACAGATGGGGGGGTGACCTGGAGGGAAGGTCGTCCTTCCTGAGGGAGGTCATGAGGGAGGTCAGGAGCAGGACCTCCGAGGGATTCCTCCTGGCAGTGAGGATATCCCCCGTCCACGAGGTCGGCATAGAGCTGAGCGAGAGCATCGAGCTCTCGGGGATGATATGCGACTGGGGGGCGGACATCCTGCACATCTCGTGCTGGGACGCATTCGCGGAGGCGGGGGAAGGCGACCAGCGGACCCTAACTAAGGCGTTCAGGGAGGCGATTCCCGAAGGCTTCCCCCTTCTCTCCACCGGCTCGATATGGACGGAGGGAGATGCGGAGTTCGTCCTCGGGGAGGGAGCAGACCTCGTCGGTGTAGCCAGAGCAGGCATAGCCCACCCGGACTGGGCCAACTGCCTCGGCGGGGGCGGCTACGAGCCCGAGAGGGCCCCATTCACCCCGGAGCACCTTCTGGATGCCGGGCTGAGCCCCGTGTTCGTAGACTACATGAGGCGTTGGAAGGGCTTCGTTACTGACGGTAGGAAGTGAGAGAACCTCCAATATGTTCGATTGAGTGGCGGGGGCATGTGGCATTGGGCTGCAGCAGCTTCGTCCCTAGTCATCGTGATGGCCATCCTGTACGTCTCCAGGCTACGGGGGCGCCACCCGGAGCCCCACTACGACTGGAGCCGGATCGACCTGGGGGACGTAGCCTTCCCGAGCGACTTCCTGTGGGGGACCGCGACCGCGGCACACCAGATTGAGGGTGGCCTGACGAACAACTGGTCGGCCTTCGAGGAGGAGAGGGGTCTGGAGCGTAGCGGGGCCGCATGCGAGCACTGGACGCTATGGAGGGAGGACTTCGGCCTGCTATCCGAAATGGGTGTCGGCTCATACCGCTTCTCGATAGAGTGGAGCAGGCTGGAGCCCGAGCCCGGTACCTGGGACGAGGGGGCGATGCGCGTTTACTCGGACATGGTGGACGACCTGATATCCAGAGGAATCAGGCCAATGGTGACGCTGCACCACTTCTCCCACCCGACCTGGTGGGAGGAGAGGGGCGGGTTCGCCGACAGGCGGAACCTGCCGGACTTCCTCGCCTACTGCGAGAGGGTATTCGACGAGCTCTCCGACAGGGTGGAGTACTGGTGCACTATCAACGAGCCGACCGTGTTCTCCGCGATGGGCTACACCCTGGGGCAGTTCCCCCCTGGAAAGAGGGGCATCCGCCTGACTATGAGGGTGATGCGGAACCTGATGAGGGGGCATGCGATGGCCTACAGGAGCCTGAAGGGCAGGAGTCCGGGGTGCAAGCTGGGCGTCGCGAAGAACGTGACCCTGTTCGACCCCGCAAACAGGTGGAGCCCGGTGGACTGGCTGGTCGCACGCATCCTCGAGTGGCTCTGGAACGGCTCGTGGAGGAGGGGCGTTACCACCGGTAGGATGCTCGGGTCGAGGATTCCGGGGGCAAAGGGGTCCCTGGACTTCGTCGGCCTGAACTACTACACCCACTTCCTCACGGGCCTCTTCCTGCCCACTGCCACCGAGGAGCTGCAGTTCGCGAAGAGGGAGCACGAGGTGGCGACCGAGTTCGGCTACCCGATGTACGCGGAGGGCTTCAGGAGGGCGATCGAATTCGTCTCCGGTTTGGGCGTGCCCATCGAGATCACAGAGAACGGCGTCGCAGACGCGGAAGACACGCTCAGGCCTGAGCACATCAGGAGGCACCTTTGGGTAGTGTCCGAGGCCATCAAGGAGGGTCACGACATCCGCTCCTACCACCACTGGTCGCTGATGGACAACTTCGAGTGGGCGGAGGGATACTCCATGAGGTTCGGCCTGCATGCCGTTGACTTCCAGACCCAGGAGAGGACCCTGCGGAAGAGCGGCGAGTTCTACAGGGACCTGATTTCCCAGGACTTTTAGGAATCTTCTGGGGCAACACCGACACTTAGGCCAACCAACAAGGACTGAGAGACAAATGCCCACCACATCACCATTCCGGGAATGGGTGGAAGCTCATCAGTATCGGTCCCAGAGACCCATCCATACGTGAACAGGAGAACGGCTGGCATCCAACCAACTCCAAAGGCAAGCAACGCCTTTCGGGCAGAGGCATCGTCCATTGTGAGGGTTGAGCCAGCAAGAAGTGCCAGAAGTAGGAACATGATCATGAAAAATTCCGGATCATCCGACTGGGACATAATCAGAATGTGCATTGCCATGAACGCTGCCATCAAACCGCCTGCTAGCTTCACTGAGAGTAACTTGTCAATCATAACCCCAAACTCCCAATGGAGGATATATACTTCATGGAACAAATGCCCCTTGAAATCTGCATTATTGACCATTCTAAGCGCTCCACAAGGAATCGGGGGGTGGTTGCCGGATGAATATTCAATACTCCGCACCCCACCTTGATGCCATGCGTCACCACTTGGGGATGGCCCTGATTCTCTTCGGGTTCCTGGGGGCCGGTTTCTCGATATACGTCATCACTGCCGATCCTAGCTCGATCAGCGAAGAGCCGAACTGGGGCGAATGGGTTGTCCACGAGGGCGAGGACGGATACTACTGGCTCAACGGGGACATCGGCTACACCATCTATGTCGATTCCAGCAAATACGATCCTTGCCAAGTGGGCGCTTCGGCCGTCCTCGATGGCACCGACCACTACGAAAAATACTGCGACAGGTACTACGACTTCGAAAACTGGACCCAGATAGGCGACATATACCCGTCATCGAGCGGGGACTACTACGTGGACGTCGACTCGCACTGGTTCGCAATCGTCGATTGGACCACTCCGACATACATGGCGGAAGGTCAAGTAGAGGAGGAGCAGGAAGTCTTCGATGTATGCTGCTTGATCTCGTTCCTAATGTTGTTCGGTGGGGCTAAGTTGATTTCAGCGAGCGCTAGGGACTCCGGGGCCTTCGAGCACAGTTTTCAGGCGGGCTTAGAGCAAGCCGGCAACGGCCCCATATCCCATTTCGCAGACCCACCGAGTGAGGAGAGCCCCTGGTGGGAAGAGAAGGCTGGACCATAGGCTAGTGAATTGAAGCCACGTAATGCATCGGTCGATGTGGATGTTAACAAATGTTGATGGGTGTCCGGTTAGCACCAGGGATATGACCGAGCATACACTCCAACAAAAGCTGATAGCCGAGTTCATCGGAACCTTCTTTCTAACCCTGACCATTTGTCTCACTGCAGTATTCGGATCTTCATCTTCGACTCATCCGGCCTTCCCAATTGCTGCAACATTAATGGTGATGATATACGGACTTGGGCACATCTCCGGGGCTCACTTCAATCCGGCAGTGACGATGGGAATCTGGATTAGAGGCGCCTGTGAAAAGTCAGATGTGTTGCCATATATTTCCACTCAGGTTCTTGCTGGAATCGCTGGGGCTATGATGTCTATACAGATCTATACTGGAGAATACCAAATGCCATTAGAGGCAGACTCGTTGCTAAGCAGCCATGATTATCCATCTGTTCTATTAGCAGAGTTATTGTTTACGTTTGCCTTGGTATTTGTAATACTGAATGTAGCTACTTCAGAGAAAACTGCTGGAAATAATTACTTCGGCTTCGCAATAGCATCAGTTGTTTTTGCGGGAGCGCTAACTGTGGGTGTAGTGTCTATGGCTTCATTCAACCCTGCTGTATCTATTTCTTTAGTTGCAGTTGGCAAATTGAAGTTAACAGAGGTTCTCTGGTTGCATATGGCTCCGCAGTTGGCGGGTGCATTCATTGCTGTTCAAGCATTCAAGGCGACCCATTGAGAACACAGTATTGCCGTGTATGTTTGTGTTGACTTTGTTCGGATAGAATGACCACGCCGCTCAGCTGACGCTGCCTATTGATTGAGCGGCCCATACGCCAAGCCCGTACGCAATAATCGTGGCAACGATTCCTGCAGCCATAGCAGCCTCGAACCCCCATCCTCGTCGGAGTAGGTATGGTAGAACCATGAATAGCAGCATTGCAGGAATTACTAGCCACAGAATACTCTCA
>PBOL01000049.1 GCA_002725315.1 Methanobacteriota archaeon
GGCTCCTGCCTCATCTTGCGGACCCCAGCGCTCCTGGCGGCCCATGCCACTGCCTCCAGTGTGGGCTTGGGGATGCTAGCCGCCCTTGGCACCCTCCTGCCCTCCGAGCGGCTCAGCTTGGAGTCGAAGTAGCCCGTCCAAAGGGTCATCTCGTCGCGCTTCGCTGCCATGCTACCGCATCACCCCTGCGAGATGTGTGCCTTGAGGGCTTCGTGGGCTCACTCGTCCACGGGAACGCCGCTGACGACCCCGTGCATGCCCGGCCTGCTGGTCACCCGGACCATTCCGGCGTCCGTCTCCAGAACGGCTCCCTTGGTGATGATGTTCCGCCTGACGTAGTTGGGGTCGGCGTCGTTCTCGACCACGCTCTTCACCGTGGCCCTGACCGTCTTCCCGTCCTTCGTGCTGATGTTGACCGAGTTCACAGATAGCGAGCGGACCGTCTGGGAGCCGGCCCTCTTCCGGTAGTTCTTGCGCGAGTCGGTGTCGCCAACGAAGGCCAGCTGCTCCTCGCTGGAGATCTCGGTCTTGCGCTTCCCCCTGTACCGGTTGGGTCGCTTGAGGCGGCCGCCCGAGGGCTTCCTGCGGGAAATGCCGTGCCACTTCGCCATGCGTCCCGCCGACCTGCCTGCCTTATTTCAAACGATTGGAGGCTGCTGGGCTACGCCCAGAGCTCGCCCAGGTCGGTGGCCGCGGACTCGATCGCGTCCATCAGCTCGGCGTAGTCCCTGGTGACCGGGAACTGGGGGAACTCGTCGATCACGTTGTCTGGCGGCCTGAACAGGATCCCAGCGCTTGCCTCGGATAGCATGGTGGTGTCGTTGTAGGAGTCCCCCACGGCGATCACCTGGTAGTTCATTCCGCGTAGGGCCTCCACGGTCTTCCTCTTCTGGTCCTCGGTCCTGATCTTCCAGTCGAAAATCCTGCCCGAGTCGTCGATCATCAGGGTGTGGCAGAGCAGGGTCGGGTGACCCAGCTTCGCCATGAGGGGGCTTGCGAACTGGGAGAAGGTGTCAGACAGGATCAGCGTGGGCCACCTCCTCTGGAGGGACCCGAGGAAGTCCCTGGCCCCCTCGAGCGGCTCCATTGAGTCGATTGCAGAGGTGATGTCGTCGATGGTGATGTTGTTCTCGTCTAGAATTGCGAGCCTGTAGGACATCAGGCGGTTGTAGTCCGGCTCGTCCCTGGTTGTCCGCCTCAGTGCGTCTATGCCCGTCCTGTCGGCGACGTTCACCCAGACCTCGGGCACGAGGATGCCCTCCAGGTCGAGGCACAGCGCGAGCATGGGGCCTCGCTGCCACACCACCGCTTGAAGTGTCCGGCCTCGGCATGTTCATCCGACTCCGTGCCCCCCGGGCCCCATGGTCGACAAGAGGATGAGGCGCAGGACACCGGTCCGGCTCAAGCAGATCCGAGGCGTGGCGGAAGACCTGGGGTCCTGGATAGGGCATCCGATTGAACTAGCGGGTTTCCTGGAGCAGGCTCACTTCCAGGAGACCGACCTGATACTCGTCGACAGGGTGCCTCTCGCCATGAGGATAGAGGTCGGTGGGGAGATGGCATGGTACCCGACGCTCAAGGGAATATCCGAGTGGCAGGTGGAGAAGTCGTGGGTGGCGGTTGACGATGGCGCGATCCCCTTCCTGAAGAACGGTGCGGACTGCATGGGCGCTGGGATACACATCGCGGACCCCACGCTGGGAGAGGGCGACTTCGTCTGGATTCGCGACCAGGACACGGGAGGGCCACTGGCCACCGGGATAGCCCTGGTCGACGGCAACGAGATGATGTCGATGACGAAGGGGAAGGCGATATCCACCATCCACTGGTTGGGTGACGATCTATGGAGCCTTGAAGTCTGAGTGGTCAGCATTCATTTGCCATGGCGGGCGCGCCATTTCCATGAGGAGTATGCTCGCGGTGGTTTTGGTCGCCCTTCTGGCCCTATCGGCTGTGGGCGGGCAAGGCGGCCAGAACGAGTCTTCTGCCCTGGAAGGGACGGGCATTGCCTCCATCCAGCACGATCAGGTCCTGAAAGCTACCACGGGGGAGGACTTCCCGATGTCCCTGACCCTCGAGGACGGCAGCAACGTCACGTCAGTGCACTGGGTGACCCAGGTCTGCATCAACACGGGAATATGCTACCCACCGGAGACGAGCGAGATGCAGTCATCGGGGGACGGTTTGGTTTTCACCGCCGGGCACGGGGCGCTCCCGGACTCATCCTACATCAACTGGAAGTTCGTCCTACTTAGCGAGGACGGATCTGAGAGCCACGTCCCCGAGGATGGCTTCGGCTGGAAGGTCTGGTCGGACTGCTGGAACGACAACGGGACATGGGGCGGATCCTCCACAGAGTGCCAGGAAGAGGGCGGGGGCTCACTCCCGGGCTTCGTGGCACCGCTAGCGATCGCATCCATCGCGATGGCAGCCTTGATGTCTCGACGCGACTGAGCGGGCCCATGGGAGAGGGCGACGAGGAGTCGGGTTTCATCCGCCTGGAGTTCGCAGAGGCCCCCGCAGACGAGATGCTCCAACGCGCTCGCTCTTTCTACGAGAACATGGACAGGAGGAGGACGACTCGCCACTTCTCTGGAAAGGAAGTGCCTCGAGAGATGATCGAGCTGGCAATCAGGACGGCGAGCACCGCGCCTTCGGGGGCGCATCTGCAGCCATGGACCTTCGTGGCCATCTCAGACCCCGGCCTGAAGGCCAGGATCAGGGAGGCGGCGGAATCCGAGGAGAGGAGGTTCTACGAGGAGAGGATACCGGATGCCTGGGCGGAGGTTCTGGAGCCACTGGGCACCGACCACGTGAAGGAGCACATCACAGACGCTCCATGGGTGGTGGTGCTGTTCAGGCAATCCCAGAGGGAGAGGGGCAACGGCGAGATGGCCCCGACCTACTACTCGCAGGAGTCTTGTGGAATGGCCGCAGGTCTGTTCGTCGCAGCAGTGCACAACATGGGGCTTGCCACCCTGACCCACACCCCATCCCCGATGGGTTTCCTAAGGGAAATCCTTGGAAGGCCCGAGCACGAGCATGCCATGCTGCTTCTACCGGTCGGTTACCCGTCTGACGACGCCCGTGTTCCAGACCTAGAGCGAAAGGGGCTTGGGGATGTTTCCCAGTTTCACGAGTGATTAAGTATCGCAAAGCGGCTTGCGCGGGCATGCACAACACAAGCCGAAACATACTGGCAATGCTGCTTGCACTACTGATGACTGCCTCAGCCCTCTCGGGTTGCATGGGTTCGGACGACGGGCCCGTGGAAGATGATTCCCCGGACGAGCTCGAGGACTGGAACGTGTACCTAGTCCAGAGCGTCTCGGACCTCCCTTCCTGTGATTCAACTACGGACGGGAGGCTGTACTACGTTTCGATGGGGTCGGGGTTCCAAGCATGCTCAGGCGGCTCATGGACCTCGATCGACCTCACTGGACCGATGGGTGCTGCTGGCGCGAACGGCGCGGATGGGGCCGATGGAGCGGACGGTGCTCAGGGGCCACAGGGTCCTGCCGGGGCTGACGGCGCGGATGGGGCCGATGGAGCGGACGGTGCTCAGGGGCCACAGGGTCCTGCCGGGGCTGACGGGACGTCCTTCACCATAGTGGGGACTGTTGACGACACCTCTGATCTGGGCGAAATCTACATCGGTGACACTGGGGATGCGTTCCTGGTAAACGCGACCGTTCACATCCACGTATGGAGCGGTTCGGAGTGGATTGACCTCGGAAACATCTCAGGGCCATCGGGGCCCTCGGGGGCAGACGGAGCAGATGGCGCCGACGGTGCGCAGGGTCCACCCGGGCCCGCCGGGTCGGACGGTTCTGACGGTGCGGACGGTGCACAGGGGCCACCCGGGCCCGCCGGTTCGGACGGTTCTGACGGTGCCGACGGTGCGGACGGTGCCGATGGGGCCCCGGGTTCGATGCCCACGGTGATGGAGATGTCAGTCACTGTGTCCAGCATGGACTTCTACATCGATGGCTTGCAACAGCCCGAAGTCGGGCTATACAGGGGCTTCACCTACACCTTCGAGCAATCGGCGTCCAGCAACTCGCCTCACCCTCTGAGGCTCTCCACCACATCCGATGGAACGCACGGAGGAGGGTCCCAGTACACCGACGGGGTGACCTACACCGGCACACAGGGAAGCAACGGGCTGCTGACCTTCACGGTCCCCCTAGATGCACCGGACACGCTGTACTACTACTGCCAGAACCACGCAGGGATGGGTGGGACGATCCAGATCCTATCCCTAGGTTACGTCTCCACTTGAGCTGTCGCTGACATCCGGGGGGACGAGGAATACGAGTGCGATGCCCGAGCCGACGATCAGGATTCCACCGACGAGGTCTGCGGTGCTGAGGGACTCCTCGAAGTAGGCGTAGCCCCAGAAGGCGGCTACCAGTACTGTCAGGTACGAGAAGGCGCTCACCCAGGCTGCGTTGGCCTTGTGGTACGCCATGGTGATGCCGACCTGCCCGCCACCGGCCCCTATTCCGACACCAACTAGGGCGGCGATGGTTGTCCTGTCGAGCGACAGGATGTCTGGTGCCGATTGGACGATTGTGCCAGCAACTGAGAATATCGCGAACCAGAATACAACCGTGGCAGGCGAGTCGGTCTTCCGCAGCTCCCTGACGTACATGTATGCCAGGGCTGCGAAGAATCCTGAGCCCAGGGCGAGTAGCGCGTCTGGCTCGACGCTGCTCATATCGGGCGAGATAATCAGGACGATTCCGGCGAAGGCGGTTACGACCAGGATCGCAACCCCAGGCGAGACCCTCTCTGACAGGATTCGCCCCGATAGGAGGGCGACGAAGAGGGGTCCGGTGTACTGCAGGGTTACTGCCTGGCCTATCGGTATCCGTCCCAGGGCTGTGAAGTACATTATCATGGCAATCAGCCCAACAGTGCACCTCAGGAGCATCGTCTTGGTTCCGTTCACCCTCAGGCTGATTCCCCTTGATGCTGCGAATGCGCCCACGGCCAGTGCTATGACTGCGGATCTGACCATGACAATCATCCAGACGTCAGCGTGGTCGCTAGTCCACTTGACAAGGGCGTTCATCGTTCCGAAGCAGACGCTGCCGAATATCATCCACAGGACGGCCGCTCGGGGGGAGTCGGGCATCTCGGCTTCGGTCACGAACGAGGACAGGTCGGGACCCTCTGTTCTGGAGGCGATGTCGCCGAGTCCCCGGCCAAGCCCCCGGCCCCTCATCTAGGCGAGTCCCCAGCGGCGCTCTAGAACAGTTGCTATCTCCTGGTAGTCCTTTCCACCGGCGCTGGATGGGTCGTGGAGGTGGATGGGAACTCCGTGGCTGGGCGCCTCGGCGAGCCTGACGTTCCTCCTGATGGCGGGCTTTACGACTAGCTCGGGGAAGCTCTCGAGCAGCTCCCCGGCAACCTGCTGGTTTAGCAGGGTCTGCGAGTGCATGGTCATCAGAACGCCATCTACCCCGAGGTCCCCGTTGAGCAGGCTCCTCACCTCGCGGACGGTCCCGGCGAGGAGGGCGAGGCCCTCCAGCGCGAAGTACTCGGTCTGGACCGGGATGATGATTCCGTCCGAGGCCACCAGGGCGTTGATTGTGACTAGGCCTAGCGACGGCGGAGTGTCGATTAGAACGATGTCGTAGTGTGGGAGAAGCGGTTCCAGCGCCTCCTTCATCCTCCTCTCGCGGCCAAGCTGCCTGAGCATCTCCTGCTCGAGGCCTATCAGGCTCCTGTCGCCTACGATGATGTGCAGGTTGTCGACAGCGGTCGCGTGCCGGGAGTCTACCGCGGTCTCGGGAGCAAGTATCAGGTCCCTCGTAGTGGTCCTGACCCTGCTCTTGTCCACGCCCAGTCCAGTCGCGCAGTTTCCCTGGGAGTCCGAGTCCACGACCAGGACCCTGTGCCCCCTCAGCGCTAGCTGCGCTGCGATGTTGATCACCGTCGTCGTCTTGCCAACACCTCCCTTCTGGTTGGTCACGGTGACAACGCGGGCCCTCCCCGCGGGGGATGGCTTGGAGTGGGGCAGGTCCATCGGGCGCCTCGCCCTGGCGGTGCTGATCTCATCGACAGCATCCAACGTAGGGGTATCGGGCTCCTCCTCCACCTCGGTGAAATCGACGTCGATGATCAGCGGGGCCTCCTCCACCTCGGGCAGTGTGTCGTCCCCTCCCATCGACTTCATGCGGTGAACGGCGCCCGGAGCGGTGTTGAAGATGACGCTCCAAAAATCGTTGAAGAGCGCGGTTTTCCTAACTAGCTAGAGCGGTCGATGAGGTACCACAGGACCATCTCCCCGGTCTCCGCGTCCATGGCCATCTCGACAGAGCGGTCACGTCCCCCGCTCTCCCAGTCCCTGCCAGCGGTGAGGGTGACCTTGCCGTCCCCCAGGTCCCCTGGGAGAAGGCTGAGAATCTCGTTGTCTTGGGTCACGGAAAGCCTGTACCCAACATTGGCCTGCTCGTGCCACTCCCCTCCAGACTCTAGGTACTGGGATAGCCCCGGGTACCTGTCGTCCTCTAGGACCCTGGACTCAAGGAGGCCCATCGTCTGGGTCCTGGGGATGGAGTCTCTGTTCCACGAGACCTCCCCCGTGGGGTTGGTGTCTTCGGAAGTCATCTCGCACCCGTTTGCCGGCTGGGCGAGTACCTGTCGCAGGACAAGCCACCCCGACCTGTCCATGTCGTCGACCCACGAAAGGTTCCACTCTGGGACCCCGTCCTGCTGGGACCACTCTGACTTCCACACGTAGCCGCCGGACTCGAGGGCCTGCGAGGCCTGGTGGTTGGGGTATGTTGACTTCAGGCACGAGGTGGCATCCTCGATTGGGAATTCCCTGATATCGGACTCGTCCACCATGGAGTCGACCCAGCTCCTCTCGCTGGTCGTGCCCGGTCTGTCCTCCCCAGCCGTGGGCTTGAGGTAGTTCCTCCCCCAGTCTACAGCGTCGCTCCCAAACTTCCCGCTTCCGGTCTTGGACATGGTCATCGCGATGGTCAGCCTCCCCTCTGGTAGGATCTCCTCCGAGATGGCACTGGACAGGAAGTCGCACCTGCTCGTCTGCAGGTCCTTGTCCAGTACTATGTCGGCCACCTGCCTTACCGGCCACGGGCTCCCGTCCTTCACCCAGAGGGTGAGGTGGGCGTGCCCGTAGCAGTCGCGGATGTCCTCGTGCTCCATCCTGACCTCGTACACTAGCCCGTGGCTGGGGTCGGAGAGCTCCTGCTTTACCTCCCAAGACCAGTCCGAGTCCCATCCAAGATCGGGATCGGTTGACCTGGCTCCCTCCTTTATCACGGCGTTTCCGAAGAACTCGTTTAGCTCGATTGGGGTCAGCGGGAACGAGAGGGTCGGTAGAATGTCCCCTATGCCACCAAGGCTGTTTGTTCCGTAGGTTACTGCCCTGAGGTTTGTGGCCTCCATGTCAGCGTCCCTGAAGTTGATGGAGGAGTCGGTTCTGATCGTCTTCACGTCCTCTATCTCGGTCCAAGAGGTCGAGTCGATTACCAGCTCGTTGCCCTCGAGAACCCACTTGATGCTCCCGCAGTCCCCCGGGTCCCTCCATGTCCTACCCTCGAAGTCTACGTTCAGGTCCATCGAGATGGCCTTCTCCACAGTGGCGAAGCCAGATCGTCCGAGGCTGTCTGTCATGCCCACGGCTCCATCGTCGAACCCGTCGGTAACGGAAACCTGACCGGTTCCGCTCATCTCCACCGATAGCTCCTCACAGGCATCTTCCAGAACCCCCCCGGTGGAGTCCCTGACGAGACCCAGCATCTCCTCCCCCTGGATCTCTATCCTCGAGTCGGAAATCATGAAGTCCATGCTGTCACCGTAGTGGAGCTCCCTCGTCTCGAAGCCCGAGGCCCTCTGTAGGAACTGGGTTGCGAGGACCCCTACCAGTAGGACCACCACTGCGACGGCTGCGAACTTCTTCCACTCGTCCCCCAGCGAGGAAATCGACGGGATGGTGATTACCAGGGAGGCCTTGTCGTCCTCGGTCGTCTCCTCCGACTCCGACTCTGTCTCCTCCACGATTATCGGCTCTGCCACTACTATCTCGGCTTCCACGACCTCCGCGATTTGGGGCTGGATCGTGGCCTCCTTCCCGGACAGAGCCTCTTCTACCCTCTGCGAACTGCTCTTTTCCCGAACCACTGGAGGCGTTTCCTCCAAAATCAGGGCCTCTGGGGCCTCGGGCTCGACCTCCTCCTCGTCTGGTTCGCCGAGGATTCGATCTATGATTTCCGCCTTCTTTCCCGACACGAGCAGGCCCCTTTCCCTACAAATCTCCCGGAGTTCGGCTACTGTCATGGATGACAGTGAGTCGCGATCGTTCGTATCGTCTGGGGGCATATTGCGGACCGGCAGTCTATGGGCGCGGCTTTCAACCCCTTCGGCGCTGAGTGCAGGAAGGAAGTCAGTCCTAGACCAGGGGTGCATCCCCGGGACAAAGGGTTGAAGGGCATGTCCTTGGCGGCGCAGTCCATGGAGCCTAGGCTGGTAGTCTTGTCCAGGGGACCCGAGTTGTACAGCACGAGGAGGCTTGCTACCGAGGCTGAGAAGGTCGGGTGGGACGTCAGCATAATCGACCCACTGGCCCTCACTATCGTGGTCGACGAAGAAGGCGGCAGGGTGTTCCACCGGGGTTGGCCTGTCCAGTGCGAGGCCCTCATCCCCCGAATCGGTTACTCCATCACCCGCAGAGGCGTCGCAATTGTCCGCCAGTTCGAGCAAATGGGCGTTATCGTCATGAACTCAAGCAACGGGATAGTCAGAAGCCGTGACAAGCTGGTAGCATGCCAGATGATGGCGGAGAAGGGAGTCCCTGTACCCATCACGGCCCACGTGGGAGCGTGGGAGGACACAGAGAGGGCCGTACGCAGGGTGGGTGGAACACCGTGCGTGGTGAAGTCCACTGAGGGTACTCATGGCTCGGGAGTGTATCTTGTCAAGTCCAGCCGCCAGGCGAGGCAGCTTGTCTACCAGATGCTGGAGAGGGGGATGCGCCCCCTGGTCCAGGAGTACATCGAGGAGTCCCACGGAAGCGACGTGCGGGCCCTAGTCGTAGGGGGCGAAGTTGTAGCATCGATGAGGAGGAAGGCGCATGGTAGCGAGTTCCGTTCCAACTTCCACCTGGGGGGCTCGGTTAGCAACATCGAGCTTAACGAGGAGCAGAGGGAAATCGCCATCAGGGCCACGGAGACGATGGGGCTTGAGATTGCGGGGGTCGACATGCTTCTTTCTGAGAGGGGGCCACTGGTCCTGGAGGTCAACTCGAGCCCGGGGCTAGAGGGAATAGAGGCGGCTACCAGGAGCAATGTGGCCGGGAAGGTAGCCGAGCGACTCAGCGCACTCTACACCCCGCCCGAGGAGTCTGCGGCTCGTCCCGGAGACCTCGAAGGTGAGGCGGGGGAGCGCGGAAGCGCGTACTGATGCCTCGGCTTTTCGGGGCACTAGCGCTAACAGAGCGGGTCTGGCTAGGCTTCTGAGAAGCATTCAAGTCACAACACTTGTCCTGTGGCCCGTCCAATAGGACAGGGATGCACACGCCGTTCGCGGCGGGAGGCGAGATGGTTTGCGGTACGTAGCAGGGGGTTCTCCGGGGTCTTTCGACGGTGCCGGCCGGCTAGGCCGAAGGTTCGAGGAGTCCCAGATCGGCCTCAGTGACGCAATTCCCGCTAGACTGGACAGGATCGCCGAACTCGCTTGGAGCGAGTGCTGGGCGCAGCAGCTCAGGGCCGAGAAGAAGAGTTCCCACACAATCAGAGCATACGAAGTGGCCGCCAAGGCCTTCTCCACTACTGCGCTTCCCGGCGAGGATAGCCTCGAATGGGCCAGCGCCAGCTCGATCACCGTTAGGGAGTTCCACCTAAGGGCGGACCCGAACAACGGGAGGATGGACGCATGGATGAACGGACTGGGTGAGCTCAAGCCGTCTACCATCAATGCCAAGATCGCAGCAGTGACTCACCTTCTGAAGTGGCTGGGCCATACCGTCCCGGACTGGATCCAGCGCCCCTCCAGGAACCGCTCCCTCCCCAAGACCCTCGGTAGGCGGGAGTTGCGGAGGCTCAAGCAGGCGGTTATGGACTCCGAGGACCCCCTGGCCAAGCCGGTCTCCACGCTAATGCTAGACACCGGGCTCAGGGTGTCGGAGCTCTGCGCATTGGACATCGACGACATAGACAAGGACGACCTGTCGGCACTGGTTATCGGGGGGAAGGGCGAGAAGGACAGGACGGTCCTGTTCACGGAGTCAACAGTCGAGGTCCTAGAGTCATGGGAGCCAATCAGGGAGGCGCGTCTAGCGAACAGCCCCGAACAGGGGCTCAGGGCCATGTTCATCTCGTCCAGGGGACGACGGATCAACCCTCGCTCGATCCAGAAGATGATGGACAGGCTGGCCGATGCCGCGGACATCCCCAAGAGCAGGCTCAGCCCGCACACGCTCAGGCACACATTCGCAACCGGACTGTTGGAGAGAGGTGCAGACCTAGTGACGATTCAGCGTCTTCTGGGGCACTCCAGCATCGCAACCACTAGGGTGTACCTGGAAATAGGCGATCAGACGCTGAGGGAGATATACCACAGGGCTCAGAGGAGCCCTCCGCTGCCCGAGCAAGAAGAGTCCCCGGAGACGGAGGAGTCGGCGGTCCAACCCGTTCCTGTACTCCCGGAGAGATCGGACAACTAGCACCTATTCCTCGGAGAAGAGTACCTTCCAACCGGCCTCGTCCAAGTGGAACCAGTTTACTCTGAAATCCTCGCCCGCGTACTCGAACCTCTCCCTGGCTGGTACTGCACTGGTGTAGCGATCGTGCTGGACCCTCCTAATCGTCCCCGGACTTCCTGAGTCAAGGTGCTTGAACCCCTCCCAGAGCCTTCCCTTCCTCCTCAGGAACTTCTCCTTCTTCGGCTGGAGCCTGTAGTGGTGCCCCCTCCATAGGAAGTACGGCCAGGCATCTGGGTCTTCCAACTGCCCGATTCTCCCGAAGGAGGAGCGCTTGGATGGCCTGCTGTCGATAAGGTGACTGACTACGGGGAACTCCCTGCCGGCTTCTCCAAGCCTCAGAATCAGGGAGGCGCACGAGTGGTATGGTGCGAATTCGAAGCCCTCGCTAGGCATCACGAGGGGTATCAGAGCACCGAAGTCGACATCCTGGAATTCTCCTGTCAGGGCTACCGATTCTGATTCGCCCCCATCTCCCGGGCTGCAAAGGACCTCCACTGATCCATGGTGCCGCAACCACGACTCTGTCGCCCTGACCTCCAGCCTTGGCTTTTCGAGCGGCCAGTCCCAGAAAGTCATGCACTTCTCGGTCTGCAGGGTTGAGTGGATGCCCGCTAGGTCGTAGCTGACGCTGCCTCCGAACGAAGCGGGGATTCCGGAGTGGATCCTCGCGACTATGGGGTCCCCCGCATGGAGGACCTCGACATCGGCCTCCAGGAGAAGGGGCGCGGGGAGCCTCTCGCTGTCGAAGCCGAAAACCACGGAGAACTTCTTCGGCTCGGAGAAAAGCTCCTCCCTGAGGATGCGCAGTGCGAAGTTGCGGAGCCCCCTCCGTTTGGAGACTATGGCGACTTCGAGCAACGACGGGTGTTTCTCGGCCTCGGGCCCGAGGACCTGTGCCGTGCAAGTCAGGTCGGGGTAGTGACCCGGGAAGAAGACGGGCTCGAAGAAGAA
>PBOL01000050.1 GCA_002725315.1 Methanobacteriota archaeon
CCCGAACTAAAGTTCTCAACTTTCTCGCAACTAGACTCCATCTGCAAGGAAGGATGCATACTGGCAAGCAACACATCTAGCATTTCGATAAATGAGATAGCAAGCCACACCAACCGCCCAGAAAGGGTAATTGGCATGCACTTCATGAATCCCGTGCCTGTAATGAAACTCGTAGAGATAATCAACGGAAGACAGACATCCGAGCAAGTAACCAGAGATGTGGTTTCAGCAGCCCAATCAATGGGGAAGACACCTCTATCCTGCATGGACTCTCCCGGATTCGTGAGCAACAGGATATTGATCCCCATGATTAACGAGGCAATATTGGCCCTACAAGAGGGGGTTGCTGAGCCAGATGCAATAGATGGAATCATGAAGTTGGGCATGAACCACCCGATAGGCCCCCTAGCTCTGGCAGACCTCATTGGGCTCGATACGGTTCTTCACATCATGAACGTACTTCGAGAGGGCCTGGGTGACGACAAGTACGCCCCTGCCCCGCTGCTTGTGGAAATGGTCGGGGATGGGAGGCTCGGCAGGAAGTCAGGCTCCGGATTTTACCGATACTAAACCGATGCACTCGCGCGCGGTGCATTTTCTACACCATTTTTCACAAACCTTCAAGTCTCGCGCACGTACGGACACAACACAATGGCACGCGAAAGTGGGGCAAGATTTGTTGTGGCGATATTGGTTCTGAGCCTCCTGTCCACCCCCTCATTGGCAGACGATGACGCTGGGACGGGCGGTGATGCAGGGGACTCCAGCACCGCAGCCACCTCACTGCCAGCATCAAACGCCACATACTACGGAAACCTGACCAGCGGCGACGAGGACTGGTACTCGATACAGATGCCGAATGGTACCGCTCTGGCGGCGAGCCTACACGGATACAGTACTTCTAACGACTTCGACTTGTACCTGTATGACTCCTCTGGAGCCGCAATAGACTACTCTTGGTACGCTGACCCGAACGAGAATGTATCCTCCAACGGCACCAGCATCGGTGGGACCACAGTCACCCTTTGGGTGGACGCATTCACCGGATCGGGTGGCTACACGCTTGATATCTGGGTATTCGCGGAACCGCAGGGTCCTCCGCAGGACGATGCAGGCACCGGAGGAGATGCCGGTGACTCGTCTTCCACAGCCACATACCTGACCAGCACGAACCAAACCGTATCCGGATGGATTTCCGAGTCATGGGACACTCAGGACTGGTACAACATTTCAATCCCAGCCGACCATGGGATTTACGCATCGATGAGCTTCCCCAACGGAACCTCCTCCAATACCCAACTCGCCCTCATCGAGTCAACGGCGACTTACTACATCACCAACGACTACTCGGCACCATACGAGGTAACCAGCAATGGGACCACCGTGGCAGGGGACAGTGTGTTCATCCGAATCATCACCCCCTCTCCCACCTCCTCGACTGGTGACGAGGGATACTACAACCTGACCATCTCTCTATTCTCTACTTCCGGACAGCCCGGCTCATCCCAGGACGATGCGGGCTCCGGCGGGGATGCCGGTGACACACTGGGTACGGCGCTGGCCCTAAACATGACTGGAAACCAGTCGACCTTCTCTGGTTGGGTAGACGAGAACTGGGACTCTACGGACTACTACTCCGTGGACGTCCCCGCAAACTGGACTTCGTGGGCGTCCCTGTCATGGGGAAACTCATCGGCCGACCTCGACCTTTACCTGTACTCTTCATCGGGAAGCATCCTGGACAGCGGCGCTGGATACGACAACCCCGAGACGGCATCCGGAAACTCCTCTTCCGTGGGGGGGTCCACTGTATACTACCGAGTTAACGACTATTCGGGTTTCGATGTCTACTACAACCTGACAATCAGCCTAGCCAACCTTTCAGACACCCCTGCCTACAATCAGAACGACGCCAACTCCGGAGGGGACGCTGGCAACGACTTCGCCACGGCACTGAACCTCACTATGGCCAACCAGACTAACTCCACGTTCCATGGGTGGATTTCCGACTCTTCAGACTACAACGACTACTATGCGATCCAGGTCCCCCCTTCGTACGCAATTCAGGTCAACCTCTCGTGGAACAACTCCGCCAACGACTTCGATCTCATGCTCTACGACTCGAGCCAGAGCCTGATCGACTACTCTTACTACGACAACCCGGAATCAGTCCAGAGTGGCTCTACAAATGTCAGCAACTCGACGGTGTTCATCAAGGTCGAATCTTACCAGGTATCGATTTGGGGATCAGGAGGGGGCGAAGGAAACTACACCCTGGATATCACCTTGCTAAACCAGTCTGAAGTCCCCGGGCTAAACCAGAACGACGCATACTCCGGCGGGGACGCGGGAGACTCCATCGGCGAGGCAACACTGATCAACGCAACCCCGGTGCTGTCATACTGGCCGGGATACGCGGACTCCACCGATGACGAATACGACTACTATGTGATATACGTGCCCGTCGACCACGGCATCACCGTCGAGCTAGACCCCGGGTACACCAGCGGCACATGGTTCACCCTCTCGCTGTACGACAACTCGAACAACCAGGTGGACTACGACTACTACTCCAACCCCCAGTCTGTTTCCGACAACGGGACGGGCACTCTCCTCGGAGGTACCGACGCCTACATCGAGGTATGGGCCTATAGCGGCGACGGAGAGTACAACCTATCTGTTTGGCTATTCTCGCTAGATGCCGATGGTGACGGATACTACGACGAGGAGGAGTACTCGTGCGGTTCAGACCCGTTCGACAACACGAGCATCCCCGCAGACACGGACGCCGATGGAATCTGCGATGGCCTCGACGAGGACATAGACGGAGACGGCGTGGACAACGCGAACGACACTTTCCCAGAGGACCCATCTGAGACAAGCGACAACGATGGGGATGGAACCGGTGACAACTCAGACACGGACGACGACAACGACGGCTGGGAGGACTATGACGAGAACTCCTGCGGAACCGACCCAATGGACCCCGGGTCAGTTCCGAGCGACATAGACTCGGACGGACTCTGCGACCAAGTCGACGATGACATGGACGGTGACGGCTACGACAACAACGTAGACGCCTTCGACCAAGACCCGAGCGAGTGGAACGACACCGATGGGGACGACATCGGGGACAACTCCGATGACGATGACGATGGCGATGGATTCTACGACGGAGTAGAAGAAGAGTGCCTATCTGACCCCCTCGACCCTTCCTCGGTGCCCCCAGACACGGATTCCGACGGAGTCTGCGACGAGTTGGATGACGACGTCGACGGCGACGGCACAACGAATGACCTGGACTCCTCGCCCTTCGACCCGACGGAAACCACCGACACGGACGGCGACGGAATCGGCGACAACGCAGACCCCGACGACGACAACGACGGCTTCCAGGACTACGTCGACGCTTTCCCACTCGACGTAACAGAGTGGTACGACAACGACGAGGACGGAATCGGGGACAACGCAGACACGGACGACGACAACGACGGGTGGAACGACACCTCGGAGGAGGACTGCAACACAAACCAGTTCTCGGCCTCCTCCGTACCCGTCGACTTCGACAATGACCGGATTTGCGATATCGTCGATCCCGACGACGACAACGACGGGTGGAACGACACCGTCGACTCATTCCAGTTCGACCCAACAGAGTGGGATGACCTGGACTCCGACGGCAAAGGCTCCAACTACATGGACGACGACGACGACGGGGACGGATGGGACGACCTCGAGGAGCTAAGCATCTGCGGAACCGACCCGAGGGACGAGTTCTCCGTGCCCGACGATCTAGATGGCGATCGCATCTGCGACAACGAGGACGATGACGATGATGGCGATGGAGTGGACGATGTAGACGACCCGTTCCCCCGCGACCCGAATGAGAGCAAGGACACAGATCTGGACGAAATAGGAAACAACGCAGACCCCGACGACGACAACGACGACTGGTCAGACACGGCCGAGGTCGTTTGCGAGACCTCGCCCCTGGACGGCTCCGATTTCCCGTCCGACAACGACCTAGACGGCACATGCGACCTCATCGACCCAGACGACGACAACGACGGGTGGTTCGACGCAGAGGACGCATTCCCCCTAGACGGTACTGAGTGGGTCGACAGGAATGGTGACGGCATAGGGGATAACGGAAAGCCCCTGACTACCATGGACCACATGAGGCTGAACCCCGAGATCACCATTGTGGGGCTGGGAATGGCCCTTTCACTGGTCTCCGCTGCAGTTGCATTCACCGTGGGGAGGAGGCGATTCGGCGACGAATACTTCGAAGACCACGAAGATAGCGAGTACGACGATTACGAATCCTACGGCGATTGGGACGACCAGTACTGAGAATTAGGTGCATTTTTTACACCTCGTGTAAATTATTTACCTAAATATTCCAAAATAGCATTACCAAGTAATTTCCGCTTTACGGTAAAAAATATAAAATTATTAACATATTACGATTAATTTTTCCTGATTATGAATATTTTTACATTAATTTTTCCGGAATAGAGAAAATACAGCGAAACGAGCATTTTGAGAGATGTTTATAGCCGATACAAGTCCTCATCGTCACTAAGTGACGCCCATGAATGATAACGCAACACTATCAGTAAATCTGACAATGCTAATGATTGTCTCGGTATGCCTGCCGATGATGGGGGCCTTCGACGCCCCTGCCGAGCTCGAGATGGAGCCGGCTCGCAGCGAGACGCCACCAAGCCCGTGCCTGGGGCACGACGCTTGCCGTGGTTCGGACGCCGGCAACGATCATGCCACTGCCATCAACCTGACGGGGGACTTTGCCTTCGACGGTGAGGAGACCAACGTGTATTGGGGGTCAACCCCCAACGTGACGGGGTACTCCAGCGGTGCGACCTCTGACGACCACAACGACGTGTATCTCCTCGATATGCAGCCCGGGTACGGTTACACCGTAGAGGTGAACTGGAACATCTCTGGCGCCTCGATGGAGCAGTACGCCTACGCCGTGGCCATAGGGCCCGGGGACGGCTCGATGTCCTGGATCGCATGGGGCGGCTCAGGTTCGTGGGGCAGGTCGTACTACGCGGCATCCGGACACCTCGCCATGTCTTCCGACGGAGACACTTCGTACACGGACGGGTACACCTACTGGTACGATGTAGGCGACGGCGAACCACCAATCGACATCATGGGCGAATCTGTCCTAGCATGGGTCTGGTGCTACTACTGCTACTACACGGGCGTAGCGCAGGAGTACCAGATGAACATCACAATTTGGCCAGCTGACGGGGGGGTCAAGGGCGACACTACTACCACCCAGTACAGCCAGCTGCTTTCCATGCCAGACGACCCAGCGTCTTGGAGCTACCAATCCGACACGTTCGACCTGGATGGGAACACTAACGCCTCAGTCGTGATCACATCCTGCGACTCGTGGTGCACCTCGGAGTCCTCCGTGGACATCACGAAGCCAGACGGCACCCAGGACACATTCAACCTGGCAAACTTCTTCACCGGCGAGATAGCCTCATACAGCGACGCCGGGACATACACGGTCGAGAAGATAGACACCTACGGAGACGGTGGCTTCGGCCTCACCGTGGGCTCCCTGCTGGGGAACTTCAGCGGGCTGCTTTCCGTGGACGACTACGTCTTCGAGGACGCGGCCTCGGGGCATGTAGACCAAACTGACTCGTCAGATATCTATGCGATATACCTGCCCGAGAACTACAAGGCCAACCTTACCCTTCACTGGGAGTCGAGCGCGGACCTGGACCTCCAGCTCTACACCGACTACGACGAAGCAACGGGCCTTTCGGGAATGTTCGACTACTCCTGGTTCGACCAGCCAGAGTACATCGACATCGGACAACTCGGCGACGCAACGACGATATTCGCCGAGATCGTCCACTACTCCGGCCCAGCGGCCGGTTACATCCTAGAGCTCCAGACGGAGCCAGGAGCACCACCACCATGCTTCTTCCAGGACGACGGACATGCCCCAGGAGCCGGATCATTCACCGGCGGCGGGGCCGACGCATCCGATGGCGCATACTCGCCCGACGATGACCCAATAGACGTCTCCGGGCACATGGACGCAGACGGCAACGGGGTCTTCTCCGGAATGGTCTGCGCTGGGTACGACGACGTCGACTGGTACAAGGTCACCGTACCAGCATACCACGGAATGTGGGCAATGCTGGAGTGGCCAACGGGCTTCGACAGCGTCTTCAACGACACCATCGAAGGGGACATATCCTTCGCCCAGTACATGATAACCCCAACGGGTTACCAGTACTCTGTCAGCTCCTCCTACGGGTTCCACCCGCAGGCAGTGGCCACCAACGAGTCCTACTACTGGAACACATATCTGACCGAGGACTCCGACGTCTACCTGAGGCTGACGGTCAACGACATGACCGAGGACTACGAGAGCAACTACACCATACACTTCTCGGTGTACAATGCAACCGTCGAGCCATACGAGAGCGTCTACCAGAACGACGCCGGCCAGGCCATTGACGCCGGAGACGGGTACTTGGACTCGTTGAACCTCACTACGATGAACCAGACTTTCGACGGCTACGGCCACGACAGCTGGGACACCTACGACTACTACAAGGTGTACGTGCCGACCAACTACGCGATGGAGGTCTGCGTTTCGTTCCCAGCACAGAACGACGTCGACCTGAACCTATTCGCGGTGCACCCCACGTACGGGTACATGATGTTCGTCGACTCGTCGTACAACGACAACCCCGAGTGCGCATACGCGCAGTACGACGACGCAAACCAGGACATCTGGATCAGGATCCACACCGACCGCGGGAGCGGGCCCTACACGGTATCGGTCGGCCTTCTCACCCCAGGTCTCGCACCTGGAGATGCGCAGGACGACTGCGGAACAGGTCTGGACGCCAACGAGGCGTACTGGACCATGGGGTACTCCTCCTGGTTCTTCGTCAACGACAGCGACCAGGCGGACCTGAACCCGTATGACGCCAACGGCTCCGTGAGGAGCTACTGGGAAGGAGGGACCTGCACCGGATGGCTAGACGGGACATGGGACCCAGAGGACATCGTCGACATCGCGGTTCCGAACGGGCACTACGTCTCGATCAACACCACCATCCAGGACGAGGCTGAAGCCTTCTGGGAGGTCTACATAGTGATGAGCCCCGCCCAGCACTTGCCGGCAAGCGGCTCCAACGGCTACTACTTCGCCGGCGCTCAGTGCACCGGCTACGCCACGGGAGGAACCTTCGAATGCGAGCAGGACTCCGGGCTTTGGCCAGTCGGCGTAAACACGATCAACGGCAACCCGGGATGGATCACCTTGTTCATGAGGAGCTTTAGCGCGCAGAACGCGACCTGGTCACTGGACATCGGCTTCCACGACCTATCGACCCTCGAGGGCGGCAACCAGAACGACGCCAACTCGGGCCTAGACGCCGGATCTACGGTATACACGACCGTACACGCTAACGACTTCATGAACCAGACCCAGACGGACCTGCTGGCCAACAACAGCACCCTGAACTTCGAGGGCTGGAACCACGGAGGAATAGACACGACCGACCGGTTCACCTTCGACGTACCGATCAACCACGGCGTGTTTGTCGAGATGGAGTGCTACGACTGCGACGGATACATGGTACTGGACTTCTACGACTCGTCCGGGGCCTACGTGGGCTACGGAGGGGCGACGTTCGCGGGATACCTGTCCTACAACACGTCATCCTACGTGACCAGCCTGCCGAGCACCCTAGGAGTGGGAGTCAGGAACTGGTTCGGGTATGACGACGATGGTGACGACTACTACCTCAACATCACCTTCTACAGCCTCGACGCCGACGGCGACGGCTGGCTGGACCAGGACGAGTGGGACTGCGGAACCGACCCCAACGACCCGACCAGCTTCCCTACCGACACGGACGGCGACGGGATATGCGACGCCAACGACGAGGACATAGACGGAGACGGCATCGGCAACGACCTCGATGAGATGCCGTTCGACGAAAACCAGTCAGCCGACATGGACGGCGACGGTGATCCAGACTCCACCGACCCCGACAGGGACGGCGACGGTTGGGATAACGTTGCCGAGCTGATTTGCCTAGGTGCCGCCAGCAACGCGGACTACGACGCGAACATCACGCCATCCGACTACGATGGCGACGGTGACTGCGACATGGTGGCCGACTCCGACGTCGACCACGCCCTGGCAGACACCTACCTAGACCCGGATGGGGACGATGACGGCACAAACGACGAGGACGACGCGTTCGCCTTCGACGAGTGCGCCGACACCGACACTGACAGGGACGGAATGCCCGACGACATCTTCGGAGGTCTGGACGGCGACGGAAACCACGACTGGGCAAACGCTGTGCCCGGCGTCGACCACGACGGCGACGGCGAGTACGACAACCTCGTCGACGCTGACGGCGACGGCGCCTACGGCGGCTCGAACGACGACGCGGATGGGGACGGACTAACCAATTTCCAAGAGGCGGCTGTCTACGGTGGCTACACCTGGTCAGCTTCCGACTACTGCCATCCCGGAACGCCGAGCAATCTGACAGAGGACACCGACGACGACAACGACGGGCACCTCGACGAGTACGAGATCGACTGCGGAAGCAGCCCGACCGAGGCGGCCGACATGCCACAGGACAGCACAATCCACGCCGACCTAGGCGGATGGTCCAACGGACTCTGCGATGCACTGGACCCCGACGACGACAACGACGGTTACAATGACACAGAGGACGCGTGGCCGTACGACCACACCGAGTGGGCGGACGCCGACGGCGACCTCCAAGGCGACAACCGCGACATGGACGACGACAACGACGGATGGTGGGACTCCTGCGACCTGCAGGACTGGCTAGATGCACAGGCCGCTGCCGTGGTTGAGGGTGTGAACTACTTCACAGGCGAGGCCAACGGGGTCTCCAGCACCTGCCCGGCCATGGCCGACGCGTTCCCATTGGACGGGACCGAGTGGATCGACACGGACGGCGACACCATCGGCGACAACGCCGATGCAGACGACGACGGCGACTCGTGGACCGATGCAGAGGAGGATGCCTGCGGCACCGACTCCCTGGACGCGAGCTCAATCCCGCTGGACTCGGACGACGACGGCACGTGCGACGTGACTGACACGGACGACGACGGCGACGGAATCGACGACGCGTTCGACGCCTTCCCGCTGGACACCAGCGAGACCGCTGACCTCGACGGCAACGGCATCGGCGACAACCTCGACCCAGACGACGACGGCGACGGGTGGAACGACATAGTGGAGTCGGGCTGCGGCACGAACTCCACGGACTCGTTCAGCGTCCCAACGGACTTCGACGGTGACATGACATGCGACGCGCAGGACAACGACGACGACGGCGACGGTGTCGACGACGACCTGGACGTATTCCCCTACGACACCTTCGAGACAAACGACTACGACGGGGACGGAATCGGCGACAACGCCGACAACGACGACGACGGCGACTCGTGGTTAGACTACGCCGAGCTCGCCTGCTTAAGTGCGGGAGGAACTGGTGACCCGAAAAACGCCGCCGAGTATCCCAGCGACTTCGACGGAGACGGAGTCTGCGACGCAGTAGACCCCGACGACGAC
>PBOL01000051.1 GCA_002725315.1 Methanobacteriota archaeon
CTGCGGCACTAGCAGTGGGGGCGGTAGCAGTAGGAACTGCCGGAGCAGTCGCATCCAATGCTATTGAGAATCTCCAGATTGGGCAAGAGTCAGAAATGTCGCCTAAGTCCGACCCCGAACCGGAGCTGGTAGAGCCACAGGATCCCGAACCCCCTGCGGCATCAGAGCCCGAACCGGAGCCGGTAGAGCCACAGGATCCCGAACCTCATGCGGCACCAGAGCCCGAACCAAATGCGGCACCGGAGTCAGAAACATCCGTCTCGGGCCAATATGGTCTTGAATCCGCTATCACAGACTTCCAAAACGCACGGACGATTTCCGAACGTTCTGCAATTAAGGAGTCACTCTTGGGAAAATCCTCAATCATTAGTTTCCGCATTAGTAAGGTCGAGCGTACCTTTGGAATAGGAATCTCGGACGCGTTTCGAGGAGGCAATACCCTAATCGCTGATGTGGTTGGTCTTGGCGAGGTGGAAATCAGAATCCCCTCAGAAACGGATGGAAGCCAACTCAAGCCCGGTTATGAGTTGGAGATGGAATGCTCTTTTGCGGATTGGAACGCAGTAAGGCGAAGACTAGTCTTGGAATCGATTTAACCCGCTGCCTCGAACGCTTCACCAATCATCTCCTCAAGGCTTATGGATGGCCTGAAACCGCACCTGTCCTCCAAGAACCATGCATCAACGACTCCCCAGACCTCTTCCCTGTCGCTCTGGTTGAGCTCTATCTCGCAACCCGTCCTCTCCCTGTATAACTCGGCCAGGTCTGACATGGGAATCGCCTTCCCCGAGCCCACCGCAAAGCTCTCTCTGGTGGGTGGCGGGTTGGACAGCACGGCTTCAACGACTCTCACCAGGTCTTCCACGTGGACCATGTCCTTGACTTGGGTGCCATCACCAGGGACATTTATCCAACCCATCTGGCTCTCGAACGCCCATCTATGTAGGATTCCGTTTCCCGGTGGCCCAGATAGGGGTACGCCTTGGACATTTGATGCCCTTATTACGCTCACAGGCCTTTCTGGTTGAGCCCTCTCCAATGAGTTCTCCTCGATCCACAACTGCCCCTCCGCAGCAACGTCCCTAGGCGCTAGGGTGGAATCGAATCCGTAGTAGTCCTCTCCTGGCTCCCATTGAGGGTGAACCCTCAGGGTTCCAAGGATGATTAGGTGTAGTGAGCCATGCCTGTCAACTGCATCGAGGATCGGCCTCGCTGCTTCTCTCATGATAACATAGGCCCCCCTGTCATCCCTTGCTACCGAAGTGTCAACTGGCCGGGAGTTGATGTGAATCAGGGCGGTGCAAGGAGTAAGCAATGCGTCAATGGCATCCGGATTGTCCAATGAACTGTCTGGAACCGGGACCACGGAGTCCCCTAGCATCTCTACAATGTATGGCGCTACGAAACCATCTGCAGATGAAAGTGCCACCTTCATTGTACGGCGTAGAATGATGAAGGTAATAATAGTGTGCGATTGTCCTCGGAAGAACTCTTTGACAAACCATTGAAACCCGCCTCTATTCCAAGGGGGTACGAGGGGGACCATGGTAGACCAACTTCCCAACTTAGGAAGAGAGTCCGAGATGCTTGAGATAATGGGATTGTCATCCATAGACGATCTGTTCTCAAACATACCAGAAGGAATTAGGAGATCGGACCCACTGCCCCTTCCGGAGCCCCAAACAGAGGAGGAGATTTGGGCCGATGCTCAGAGGATTCTCGGCAAAAACGTCTCTTTGGACGATCGGCCTAGCTTCCTATCCGCTGGCCTCTCTAGGAACTTCGTGCCAAGCGTAGTGAGCATGCTTGCTACCAGGGGCGAGTTCCTAACTTCGTATACGCCTTACCAGCCCGAGGTCAGCCAAGGGATGCTTCAGGCAATGTGGGAGTTCCAGACAATGATTAGCGAGTTAGTAGGCCTGCCAATCTCAAACGTTTCGATGTATGACGCCTCGACAGCAGCGGCAGAGGCAATCACGTGCGCTGTCAGAGTCAACAACAGGAAGGCATCAAAGAAGGACGTCGTATTCGTATCAAGCCTGGTCCCCCCTCATAGGATGTCTGTGATTAGGAACTACACGGAAGGGGCGGGAATAGAGATTAGGACGATCGAGCACGACGATTCAGGCAAAGTTTCGTTGAATTCCGTGGCATCCGCATCTGGATGCTGTGCGGTATACGTCGAACAACCTAACTCTCTGGGCATAGTCGATACCGGTCTTCTGGAAATCAAGTCCATTATCGGTGAAGATACATCCCTGATTGTTGGAATCGATGCCGTCTCCTTGGGAATAATTGAGCCCCCGGGAAAATGGGGTGCAGACATTGTGGTTGGAGAGGGCCAACCATTCGGTATCGGGCCGACTTTTGGAGGCCCTATTTACGGGATTTTTGCATGCTCAGAAAATTACCTGAGGCAAATGCCAGGTAGGATTGTTGGCCAGTCCTGGGATTCTGATGGCAAACTAGCATTCACACTCACTCTGTCAACGAGAGAACAGCACATCCGCCGGCATCGGGCAACTTCGAATATTTGTTCGAACGAGACTCTAATCGCCTTGATGGGGGCCATTCACATGTCCCTGCTCGGTCCAGAGGGTCTTGAGAGGCTATCACTGAGAATAGCGGCCGCAACTGAGTCTACTAGACGCGCCATAACTAGAATAGACTCAGTGGAACTCGCCTACCCCGATTCTAGTCACTTCAGAGAATTAGCAATCCGAGTCCCTGGGAAGGCATCCAATGCACTCCAGTACCTCGACTCTATTGGGGTGATTGGAGGTTTGGATCTCGGGACATGGTGGGATGGAATGTCTGACTGCATCCTTCTGGGCGTCGACGAGAGGACTTCTGAGAGTGACATCGAGGAACTGACATCCGGACTTTCCCGGTGGTCGGAGGGGCGATAGTTTGAGTGATATTTTCTCATTCAAAGGCGCCTCTGGTGCAGGATGGTCTCAACCTGGTCCCATACTGGGGGAATCCGAGGCTAGAAACTCGATACCAGAAGGAATTGTCAGAAGTTCACTACCTGACTGGCCCAGAGCCAGCGAGCCAGAGATTGTCAGGCACTATACCTGGCTCTCCAATAGGAACTTCGGAATTGACTCTGGATTCTACCCCCTAGGTTCCTGCACAATGAAGCACAATCCCCGGCTGAACGAGAGAATTGTTCAGCTCCCAGGAATCGACAGGATCCACCCCCTTCAGCCAGAGTCCCACATCCAGGGGCTCCTCTGCATCTTCTTTGAGATGCAGGAGATGCTCGCCGAGTGCTCTGGAATGGACTCTGTCACTCTGCAACCTGTCGCAGGGGCCCAAGGGGAATTCGCTGCAATTCGCTGCATTCAGGAGTACCACAGATCAAATGGTGAGGGCCACAGAGACAAAGTGATAGTGCCCGATTCCGCACATGGGACCAATCCGGCTTCGGCGTCAATGTGCGGCTACGACATTATCGAGATTCCTAGTGCCGAAGGAGGCAGACTCGACCTGGACGCCCTAAGGGCAGCAGTCGGTGATGACACTGCTGCAATGATGGTTACAAACCCATCTACATTGGGATTATTCGAGGTCGAAATCACAGAGGCCGCTAGTATCGTTCACGAAGCGGGAGGGCAGATGTACTACGATGGAGCCAACTTCAACGCAATTCTGGGCAAGACCGACCCCGGACTGATGGGTTTCGATGCGGTCCACTATAACCTGCATAAGACGTTCAGCCAACCACATGGGGGAGGGGGGCCGGGAAGCGGCCCAATTGGCGTAAGGGCACACTTGTCCAGATTCCTGCCCACTCCTGTTGCAGCTAGGAGGGAAATCTCTACTGATGATGCTGAGGGAATCGGCGATGGTTTCTGGTACTTCTGGCAGGATGTCGGAAGTGACAGCATAGGGAAGGTTCAGCAATGGCATGGAAATGCCGGTGCTGTTGTCCGTGCATGGGCATTCTACAGAAGGTACGGAAAGGAACTGGAATTGATGAGTGAGCATGCCGTACTGAACTCAAACTACCTTAGACACCTGATTATGAACCCGGATGCAGAAACCTCGGGGAGGATTCACTGCATGCCTTCTGAAGGAGCAGAAGCAGATTTCGTCATGCACGAATTCACCCTATCAATGGCCCCTCTAAAGGAATTGAATGGGGTGACTGGTAAGGACGTTGCCAAGCGACTCCTGGACTATGGGTACATGTCGCCGACCCTTTACTTCCCCCAGATAGTGCCAGAGTGCCTGATGATCGAACCAACAGAGACCGAGTCCAAGGAGGTCTTGGACAAGTTTGCAACAGATTTCCACGCCGTACTTTCGGAGGATCCTGAAACAGTCATCTCGGCCCCCCATACCACTCCTGTAAAGAGAGTGGACGAGGTATGGGCCGCTAGGAAACTTGTGTTGAGGCACCCCGGAACTGGTTTCGAGGACTAGCGAATTATACGCCATCTCTCCTCCGAGCCCCCATGGAGGCGAGCCTGGACCGAAATTGGTTGCTGGGGGACCCTGAATGGTGGAACCTCCAAGGGGAACCGGCACCTGACTTCATGCCAGGTGAATTGGCACCTCCTCTGGAATGGGTGAGCACCACTCCTCGGGTTGGAAACTTCGGTTGGTGCAGACAGAGGCTTCGCCCATTGGCATGGCCACTTCTCCGCCCATTGGCATGGGCCCCCTTCTTCCTCCTATTGGCTATCGTTCCCTTGGCCTTTCCGGGCCGGACCCCTGATGATCAGGTACTGTCGGCAATCTTCTTCTCTGTTGCATGGGGATTGGTGTTCCTTCCCATTTTATTCTCTCGGAACTCCCAACCAATGTCTGACAGCTCCCTTCTATCGTTGCCATTGGACTGGAACTCATTGGCCATCGCCTCGATTTTATTCTCCCTCCACATACTGGTAGATGTCAGGTTTGGCTGGCTCTCATACGGAATATTCTGGTTGGCATACATCCGCACAATCCAACTAGTTCAGGCTGCGATGATGACCCCCCCGGCTCGTTTCCTACTGCCAGTTGAGCCCGAGGACTGGGAGGGGTCCCTAGAAGGCCCTTGGGTGGTGTCTTCCGCGAAATGGTCAAGGAATCTCATTGCTAGTGCAGATTTTTCGAACGGTAAGCTGACCCTAACTGGATCCTCCAGATCTGGGCAGGACTTCTTGGCACTGGCATTCATCCACAAATCAGGATTCGTGCACGACCCATTCCATGAGCGCTCATCTGATGAACCGGGACTATCCGAACTTCTTTCGACACCTGTGCCCGTCATTGGCAGGGCATGGCCAGAAAAGTTCCTCCAATTCTCCGAGGAGGAATAGAACCGATAGAACGGCAAGCATTTGAACCGCCCACCGACCGTCGTTGCATGGACATATGCGTCATACTTGGCTCCAAGTCCGATTTACCGATTGCCGAGAAGTGCCGAACCGTCCTCGAGCAGTTCGACGTTTCATTTGAAATCAGAGTCGCTTCGGCTCATCGTGCACCAAAGTATCTAGAGGGAATCGTCGAGGGGGCAGAGTCTGAAGGTTGCAAGGTTTTCATAGGAATGGCAGGAGTTTCCGCCGCTCTACCTGGAGTCATTGCCTCGATGACCAATAAACCGGTAATTGGGGTCCCTGTAGGGGGAAAGGTCCCCTTGGACTCTCTCCTGTCCATTGTTCAGATGCCGCCAGGAATGCCAGTTGCGACTGTTGGAGTCGATCGTGGAGACAATGCTGGGGCCCTGGCAGTTCAGATACTAGCTTCCTCGGACCAATCACTCTCTGACGAATATGCAAAATTCAGAACGGTAATGACTGAGAAAGTAATCTCCGATGACCAGTCCATACAGGGGTGAAACTCCATGCGCACTCAGATGCTGGTCGAAGAGGCCATTGAGGCACTAAGCTCCCAGGTCGATGACACCGCAATTATTGCGTGCTCCGGTGGGATTGACAGCACTGTAGCAGCTGTCCTGGCCCACAGGGCAGTCGGCAGCCTACTTCATTGCGTGTACGTAGATACGGGGCTGATGAGGAAGGGGGAGTCGGCAGAGGTCTCGCAAATGTTCTCGGAAATGGGGATCGAACTCAAGGTTGTGAAAGCAGCAGAGAGATTCTTCCATAGCCTATCCGGAGTCACCGATCCAGAGGAGAAGCGCAAGATAATAGGAGAGCAGTTCATCAGGGTTTTCGAGGAGGAACAGTCGGTCTGCGGTGCAAACTATCTCGTCCAGGGGACCATTGCGCCAGACTG
Organism: Methanobacteriota archaeon; assembly: GCA_002725315.1. Taxonomy (GTDB): domain Archaea; phylum Thermoplasmatota; class Poseidoniia; order Poseidoniales; family Thalassarchaeaceae; genus UBA36. The sequence continues at coordinate 6,232 of PBOL01000051.1, forward strand.
GATTGAGTCCGGTGGTGGCGAGAGAGACGTAATCAAGTCTCACCACAATGTCGGAGGTCTCCCAGAAGACGTAGACATGACCATCGTGGAGCCCCTGAGGGAGTTCTACAAGGACGAAGTCAGGGAAATCGCGAGGCATCTCGGGATAAAATCGAGCGAGAGGCAGCCTTTCCCCGGACCCGGACTAGCAGTCCGCGTCTTGGGGGAGGTCACTCCGGAGCGAGTCGAGTCATGCCGGGAGGCATGCCATATAGTCGAGACCAAGATTAGGGAGTACGCCGAAAATGGCGAGTGCGAACTGCCATGGCAGTACTTTGCATCCCTTCTTCCTGTAAGGAGCGTAGGCGTCCACGGAGATACAAGGGTGCATGGCGAGACAGTAGTCGTTAGGGCTGTGGCTAGCCTAGATGGTATGAGCGCCAGATACTCCCCGATACCCCACGAAATTCTTGCAAAAATAAGCACCGAGATAACAAATTCCCTGAAGGGCCAAGTGAACCGGGTCGTATACGACATTACACATAAGCCACCGGGTACTATTGAGTGGGAGTAATCCGATTCTTTGATGAATGAGGTGCCCTGCCCCGTGTCGGGCCGACATAGCTTAGTTGGTGGAGCGGTGGACTGTTAATCCACAGGTCGCAGGTTCGAGTCCTGCTGTCGGCGCCACTGAAGAACCCCATTCCCAACACTCATTTGCCATGCCCCTTCAGCAGTGCCATGAGCAACAGACAGGCAGCGGACAGCGTAATGGATGCCGTAATCGCATCTGGGATTCACTACAGGGACAGCCTCCCAATGATTGCAAGCGAGAACATACTTAGTCCAATGGTCAGGAGGGCTTGCAATTCGGACCTTCACGGGAGATACGCAGAGGGGCTCCCTGGGAAGAGATACTACCAGGGTTGCGACGACTTCGACACCATTGAAGAGATAGGAATAGCCAGCGCTAAGAGGGTGTTCGACTGCGACTTCGCCAATATACAATCAACCTCTGGAACCAACTCTAATATGGGCGCTCTCAAGGCCCTAGCAAAGCCTGGGGACAGAATTACCGCTGTTTCCACAGCGGATGGCGGCCATATCTCTCACGCCAGAATGGGTGCCGTCGGCCTGAGGGGTCTTGATTTGGTGACTTACCCTTGGGATGTGGAGAGGATGGAGCCGGATGTGGATGCAGCGGCATCTCTAATCAGGGATACGGAACCATCCGTAGCACTATTCGGCCAGTCAGTATTCCTATTTCCCACCCCTATGGAGGAGCTTGCCGATGCTGCCCACGAGGTTGGTGCAACGGTGATGTACGACGGGGCCCATGTGCTTGGCCTGATAGGGGGAGGCCAATTTCAAGATCCGCTGAGGGAGGGGGCCGACGTAATGACCGGGAGTAGCCACAAGACATTCCCCGGCCCCCAAGGGGGTTTCGTCCTGTCGGACTCCACAGATGAGAAGCTCCACCGTAGGCTGAATAGCGGTATTTTCCCTGGAGTCTGCTCCTCTTACCACCTACACCATGTTGCGGGAAAGGTCGTAGCACTCTCAGAGTTCGAGGAGTTCGGGAATCAGTACGCCTCAGACATAGTCTCCAATGCTAAGGCGCTGGGATCAGCACTTTCTTCAGAGGGATTCGATGTTCTAGCCGAGGAAAGGGGGTTCACTTCCAGTCACCAGGTGGTGACTCGCCACGGTGAAATCGACTCGGGCGCCGGAAGAGAAGCAGCCGCCACCTTGGAGAGTGCGGGAATAGTCACGAACATGAACATGCTACCGGGGGACACCAAGGCTCTGGCTCCTAGCGGCCTTAGGCTGGGGACTCCCGAACTTACCAGAGTGGGAATGGGCCCCGATGACATGCAGGACGTTGCCCGCTTCTTCGCAAGGGCACTGATTGAGAATGAGGATACAAATTCAGTTAAGGCTGACGTAGCCGAATTCAAGGGAAACTTCCAGGACGTTCAGTACTGCTTCGAACCAGGACCTGCCTATCCGGGTCTGGATTAGAATCCACAACCTATTCAATCGTGCACTTCCAGACACCCCCATGGTGAGGGCACGCTTATCGGCAATCTCTCTTGCAGCCATGCTGCTCCTACCGGGCTGCGTATCGCCCTTCGGTTCACAGGAAGAAGTGGAACCAGCCCCTAACTGCCAGGAAGAACCGGGAATGGAAGGATGCTTCGAGTCGACAATCACAGAAGACGACTGCAACTACCTTCAGGTCTTCGCGGGAGATCACTGCCGTCCAATGATTCGGCCTCAGCAGCTAGACTACGGACTCTCATCGCTATCCCTCGAATTGGGGGAGGAGATGCAACCACTAACGCCAAGTTTCATTGGCGATGCACCGAGTAATTGGGCCGTAAACCCCTCTCTCCCAGACGGGCTGGCTCTCGATAATGGCACGGGAGTCATATCCGGGGCTCCTTCCATAGAGTACGAGTCACTAAGATTCACAATTATCGCCTCAAATGCAGCCGGAAACTCAGTAGCTAGGATTCAGATAGAGGTCCTAGCCATACCTCCAGGGGATATCAACTATGACCGATACATA
>PBOL01000043.1 GCA_002725315.1 Methanobacteriota archaeon
AAGTGGAGAGGGGAGGGCAGAGTGACTGTACCCGATGATTTTGAAGTCGAGTGGGGCTACTGGACAGATACATTCTACGTAGAACCCGATCCCCCAGAGATGTACATAGACGAGGACGGAATAGACTGCTTCGACTCAAACGGGGAAAGAGTCGACTGCCTGGTCGGAGACATACTTTCTGGCAGCCATGGGTTTGACGATGACGGGGACTGCCTGCGAACTGATTGGGTGACAAAAGAGGGAGAGCCAATTGACTTCTGGTGGGCACAGGCTTACGCCAACGAAAATGGGAACGGCGTGCCCTGCGACATAGTGTGGATTTCTAACAATGGAATAGTGACGGCGATAGACGCAGACCCAAACGTCGACGAGGATCCCGATGACGAGGCATTTGCTGGTGAGTTGAGTCACAGGACGTTTGTAATAGGGGTGGGAAAGATGGCCTTCGTAATACTACTGGGACTATTCATTCCTCTTTTCCTCGCTTTAGGGTTGGTCAAAGACGAATCCGAGAACGGAACCCTGCACCTTCTTCTCTCCAAGCCAATAAACAGGTCAGAGTTCATCCTATATCGCCTCCTGGGATACCTCACAATATCTTCGTCATACGTAATAGCACTCGCACTCCTAGTTGGTACAATAGCCGCAATAATCGGCCCAGGCGATGGAATCTTCAGAGCATCAGATCTACCGGTCTGGCTAGGGATAGGGATAGCAACAACACTTGTTCTCGCAGCCTATGGTTCATTGTTCAACACAATGGGCCTGATTTCGCCAAAGTACGGAGTATACATCTGCATAGTATTCGGAATTTGGGAGTTCGTAATGGGATTCTTCTCTATTGTCAACCCCAGTTGGACAATCACTAGCATCTCTATCACACACTGGGCACTCCAGATGATTGACTCAATAGTAATCATGGCGTGGCCAGACACTCTTCAGTGGGCCCAAATCGGGCAGGCATTCGGAATAAACGGGGGCTCTTTGGCAAACTTCTGGCACCCACCTGAACATACCCTGGGGACCAATGAGCCAGCAGTATCCCTTCTGTTGAGCGTCATTGTCCTTCTAACTATCACTTCAGTGATGATTTTCATTGGAAAATCGGTCTTCAATCGAAGGGAAATAATGTGAGGGGTGACATGCAGGAAGCCCCAGAGAGGTTCGAGGGCGACCTATCCTCCCTATGGCGTCTAGATGTCATGCCCCCGCTAAATCGACTATCTTGGTGGTGGTACTGGGTACTTGTTTTGGTTCCAGACCCAAGAAACCCTCGCCGCTCCCGGCAGCTGATGACTCTCTGGTCGACCAAGGAGACTGAAGCGATCAGGGTCAGCGGCCACTGGTGGAAGCCGGGTTCGAGGATGCATAAGGACCAACACGGGGGCTTCGTCATTCCTGGTATGGTTTGTGCCTGGTGGTACGACGGTGAGAAGATGCATGAGCCACTCACAATGAGGGAATGCAGGATGGCCGTAGTTAGCGATGAGCACCCGCTGTGGCCAGCAGAGGGGGAGGGAAAGGGAGCCGGCGCAATTGTCCCCATCGATTCAGAGGACTTGTCGATGGGGATGGATCCAGGGAACAAATCCATGTGGCTCGGCCTTAGCAGCGATAGAGAAGCCAGGAGCGGAGGAGCGCCTTCCAGGTTCGAAGCGACCCTCACTCCTTGGTGGGGCCCACCTAGTGAACTAACCTACAAGAACAACGAGATTGCACTTGGGATGGGTTACGACATCCTTCGGCTTCAGGGGATGAAAGCACTCCTGTCTATCGACGGGGAGGAGGTGGAAGGAACTGCATACTTCCAGAAGGTCACCGTACAGGCCCCCTCAGTTCCATGGTTCTGGGGTATGCTACACTTCAGCGATGGGTCTTACTTGGACTGGTTCCTGCCCCATATTACCCCACTATCGACTGCCAAGGACGACAAGCCATGGCGAAAAAGAGACACAACTAGGATCCCTTTGAGGGCAGCCGGCGTATTCCATGACAGGGTGAGGGGTAGGACCGAGGAATTCGACAACTGCGAGGTGCAACTCAGCAAGTCAGCCTCCGGACTCTTGGATGGCGAAGGGAATTTGCTTCCCGACTTCCACATCAGGGTGTGGAACGATAGAACCTCTGCAGAATTCCTGATTAACGCAGTTAGCAGAGCAAGGTGGAAGTTTGATCAGCCTACTAGGGGCGGTCTGGTTAGTCACCTCACTTACAACGAGTACCCGTTCGAGGTAAAGAGAATGACAATTGAAGACAGCGAAGGAGAAAGGACCATTGAAGACTACGAATGGATTCATGGCAATGCAGAGCATTCCTGGGGGTTCCTTCACTAGGTCTGAAGACTCAATCCGCCAACATCTTGAGTAAACGGCTGCTCGGGAGGACGTAAAGTATGAGAAATCTAATTGACGAATTCAAATCGAAAGTCGACTCAGACGCCGTCATCTCTGACTTTCCCGAGATAACCGAGACGGAGACCCCAATCTGGCGGGGCGGCCCCACAACTCTTTCGATGTTGGACAAGTATTCCCTTGCAGTAGTAGTTTTAGCTATTCATCTAGTGTTTTTTGCAGGCGATTGGCTTGAGCCCGAGGGTGAAGGGAGCGTAAATTTCGCAATCCGAATCTTAGTCAACATGGTGGACTTTTCAGGGGTCTTGGGCTTCCTTATTTCGATGCTCGTTCTTACGAAGATCAATCATTATGCTAATTTCTCAACATCCGGTCGCTGGACTACCTCGTGGTTGCTGATTATCTCAGCCATCCCAGCGGCTTGGAAGGTGATGGATTTCATCGAGTGGATTGCTGGTTTCGCCGGTTCAGAATTCTCAAACCCCCTTCCTTCTTGGAACCACTTATGGTTCGCAATTCTGGGAATTTTCTCTTTCGTCGTAATGTCAACATTAACAGTTCTCTACCAGAGGTCATTCGATTATGCGATTACTGACAAGCGTATCCACATACGGAAAAACTTCCTTTTCGTAGACTCCAGCGTCCAAGGGATATCTTTCCATAAGATCGAGAACCTGAAGGCTGATCCTACTATTTTGGGTAAAATACTCGGATACGGCAACGTCCACGTTGTAACTGGTTCTGGTGTCGGGCTGCAGGTCGAGTCAATCGGAGTGGGAGTCGGTATTGCAACGGATTCCTCGGAACCGCTTCATGGATTCAGAAAGGTGATTTCAGCCGTTTTCGGGTTGATTACGAAGCAGAGGCAGAGGACTGAGATGTCGGCCGACCCCGCTAACTGCCTGTATGGGGTAAAGAGCCCAATGGATGTATACAGGCTAATCAACGAGTTGATGGACAATAATGTAGGCCCTCCTGGCACAGAAACTTCACTTCCCGGATCCGAGTAACAAGTAATCGGTCCGCACCGTTCATAACGGAATGTCCCCCCAACACCTTCGGGGGATGAGATGACAGACGTTGACTTGATGACTCAGGCCGCTCAGAAAATCACACAAGGGGACTTCATGGGCGCGATGTCCATTTTCGAGGGGCACATCGATGGAAATCCGAAGGACCCCGCCGGATACCACGGATGGGCAGAGTCGGCCCTTTTTGAGATTCAAGAGAATGGAAACTTCGACGAGAAAGGAAACGACCGCATTAACGAGGGACAAGTCGCTGCCTACTTCAAGAAAGCCGCGGCATTGGATCCCCAGAGCACAGAATACCAGGCTGCATACGCCAACGCATTGATCGAGTTCGACAGAATCCCGATGGCAATTAGGGAACTGAAGAAGCTGAAGGAACTCGGCGATTCGTCCGATGACTTCGATGTTACTCAGGACTTGTACCAAGCGGCAAAGATGCTCATTGACAACATCGACTTCAAGACGAACTTCGACAGAAGCGAGCAGTTCGCCAAGCAGTTCCTACCGGTAGCAGTAGAGTTCGCCCTTCTAGGGATGGGATTCGCCTCAGCAGAGGAGGCCCTCGAGTACCTCCAAACAGAGTAGGGGGGCAGTTATTGGAAAGCGACCGTTTCATGGTCGCTGTCGGCTACCATGGCCATTCTTTCCATGGATCCCAGATACAACCCGACGTTAGGACTGTCGAGGGTTCCATTTCGAACGCCCTTAGAAGACTCACATGGTGGGCTGATGGATGTCTGGAGATGTCCAGCAGGACCGATGCAGGGGTGAGTGTGCGGTTCAATCTAGCTAGAATAGACCTCCCTCAAGCCGTATCCAAGAATGCTAGCGAGACATCCATAGTTCGTGCATTAAACGACCACCTTCCTGTGGGGGCAGTCGTCATATCTGCTTCCCGAGTCAACGAAGACTGCAAGGTTAGGTATGCAAGTTACCGGAAGTACCTGTACAGGCTTGAGTGCATAGAAGAATGGCCGACTAACTCAGATAGCGCACCCCTAGAGGAAGCGTGCCGGATGATCGAGGGCCAACACGACTTTTCCAACCTCTCCAGGATGGAAGAAGGCAGAGACCCAATCAGGATTGTAGACGAATGCTCGCTCTGGCTATCCTCTGATGGGCGCCCTGTTGGCCTCGTTATCAGGGCCAAGTCATTTCTTTGGAACCAGGTTCGCAGGATCGCCTCTTCGATTTCAGGAATTTCTTCTGGCAGGATTAAGTTGGCCGATTTGGAGTCGGCTTTGGAGAGTCCGGATATTCCGGTCGACCTAGGAAGGGCCCCCTCCGAGGGACTAGTACTCTGGGAAATCTCGCATCCTGATTTTCCAAACCCACTGCCATCGGGGCTCCCCAATCCCGATTCTCTGTCAGCCCGCCCAGAGGATCCTCGAGAGTACAGGAGGTGGCTTTCAATGTCTGAATATGAGATCAGTGCACTGTTGGAGAGGGAGTGGTTGAACCGCCTCAATTGAGCTCTATATGCACGAGTTCACCATCAGAGCATGGGAGCATCTCCCTTAGGAATGACCCAGAAATAACTTCGGCTGTACTGGTGTGTCTTGTTAGATCTGGAATCAGTACAGCGCATTCCTCCCATTCCCCCCCTTCTCGAGAAATCTTTCCTACAAATGCAGTTGCTCCGCCGAAGGACTTCCCATCTCTTTCGAAACCATTTATCCTATGCGGCTCGGGTGACAAGTTAGAATCGCCCTCTTCCAGGCCTGCAATTACTCTCAGACTCTTGAACAGTTCAGCCGACTTGTCATCCACTTCTACGTTTAGCGTCCCGGGCCATGCCCCGACCCCTAGGACCTGCTTGAATTGGGTTTGGTAGTGACTCTGCGACATGAAGACGTGGGCTCTCCCAAGACCACTACTGACCTCCCCACTAATTCTCACGACCATGGCAGGACCTCAAGGCACATAATTTTCAGCATGGGGCTATAGTTCGAACACACAAGACTGTCTTGCCACTCCCCATCCCATTTCTTCTACCTGTGTTGACTGAACTGACTCCTTGTCAATCAATGGATTTGTGTGATTCAGGTGAATGAAATAGATTTCCGGATCTCCTTCTTCCCTGCATCCAATCATTTCCAGAGTTTCCGATACCAGGGGGTGCGGCACTTGTGACATGTCCCTGCCTGGAAGCTCATCACCATCCCAGAAAGTACCGTCGATGAGTGCAATGCCAACGCCCAGGCTTCTCAGCCAACCCTTTACGTCCTTGGCACCATAATGTCCCAATGTCTGGCTCCAACTATCATGATCGGGAAGGAAAAGCATCGTTCTGGCCGGACCCCTAATCAATATCGCATGGGTGTCTGAGTGCTCATCCCTATGTGGGACGGGAACCATGGTGTAGTCAAATCCGCATCTCTCAGATGGTACTACAGGCGAGTTCGACTCTACAATTTTCACATCGAATGGTGACCCAAGGTCCCTCGAATGTACCACATTCCTTACCTTAGAACTCACTAGGAGTGGGATAGAATCGACCCCCATCGCCTCCTTGCCGAATTGCCCCAGGCCGTCTATGTGCCCGAGGTGAGAATGAGTTATGCACAACGTTCTGGGAATTGAAACGATATCGTTCCCAAAACTAGTGGCAGCCATCCAGATTTGCTGGGATATATCCCTAGTTGCCTCGATTAGATGCAACCCTCCCTCCTTCCCCTGAATTGCAATTGAGGATGGATAGAGCCTCAATACCGGGTCCCTTTGAGCTTCAAGGCACCTCTCACAATTGCACCCCGCTTGGGGGACTCCCCCATCCTGAGCAATCCCAAGAATTGCAACCCTGACTCCCTCGGAGGCCATGCCTTGGGATCGCCCCCCCTCCCATCAAGCCCTCGATTGGAAATTCCACAACTTCCGATTAAGCCTTGAACCCATACTCCTTCTGAATGCCATGGCAGTAGACCTATCTTGGATGCGTGAGAGGTACGCAGAGCTTCGTGAACAGGGATTGGACTGGAATCCTCCTACTTTGGAGGCCGCAAATGAGCCAAGATGCATCATTGACGGTAATGAGATGATCATGCTCTCTGCGAACAACTACCTCAATCTAACCACCCACCCCCGAGTCGTAGAAGCGGCGATAGAGGCCACTAGAAAGTACGGTGCAGGCTCCGGCTCAGTCAGGGCCATTGCCGGAACAATGGACATCCATCTGGAGGCCGAAAGAATCTGCGCCGAGTTCAAAGAGGTCGAGTCATCACTGATCTACTCAGCCGGATACACCGCCAACGTGGGGCTGATCCCCTCCCTAGTAAGGGGCCCAGAGGACGTGATCATTTCTGATGAGCTCAACCATGGCTCAATAATCGATGGCGTCAGACTCACTAAGGCATCAAGGGCCGTCTATCCCCACAATGACATGGGTGCGCTTGAGAGGGTTCTCGAGCAGAACCAGGACTCTGAGAGGAAGCTGATAATTACAGATGGGGTTTTCAGCATGGACGGGGACATCGCGCCCCTGGATGATATAGCGAAACTTGCCGAGGAGTTCGGAGCGATGACATTCGTCGACGACTGCCATGGGGAAGGGGTCCTGGGAAATGGCCGTGGCATTGTCTCACACTTCGGCCTTCAAGGCAAGGTGACATTCGAAATCGGCTCTTTCTCAAAGGCGCTCGGGGTTCAGGGAGGGATAGTTGCTGGTAGCGAGGAAGTCAGGACTCATGCCCTAAACCACAGCAGATCATGGCTACTTTCAGGCAGCCAGCCCCCTGGGGTAGCAGCGGCCCAGAAGGCAGCCATAGAGGTCCTAATGGATGAGCCAGAGCACGTCTCCAGGCTATGGGAAAACACCACATTCTTCCGAAGGGAGCTAGACTCGATGGGTTTCGACACAGGAGTAAGCGAGACCCCTATCATTCCAGTAATGTGCGGGGAGAGCAATAAGGCAAAGGAACTGTCATCAGAACTAAGGAAGGAGGGAGTAATGGTCGGCGCGATTGTATTCCCCATGGTCTCCAGGGACAAAGCCAGGGTTCGGACCCAGATGTCAGCCGGACTAACCAGGGAAGATATAGACTCAGTTCTTTCAGCCTTCGAAAGATGCGGGAGGAAATTGGGACTAATTTAGAAAAATTTTGTCTTTCGCCCAAGCTAACTTCCAATCTCGCCCACTGCCTCGTCCATTTCGCTATCAGTCCCTTCCAAAACTACCTCATCCTCTGGTAATTGGGGGATTTTCATCCCTCCGAAGGGGTCCAATTCCCTCTCTATAAGTCTCAGAATCCTCCACCTAGGGGCATATGAGACTTGAACGTATATCGGGCCCGGCAATACCAATAGGGCCAATCCTGCAAATTCCACCATTCCGCTGAATTCGTAGAATCCTGAGAAAACCATGATCAATAGGCCAATGAAGGGGAACGGGAATAGGTAGCGCCTCTTCAGGTCGAGGCTCACAGGAGGCCTCTTCACTGCCATTGAAATAGACATGGAGGCAATGCCCAATGAGGCAGTAACTGCGACAAGCCTCGCGGCAACAAATGGCCATTCTTCCATTTCCCCAATAAATACCGCGAGAAGCAGCAAGGGTATTGAGATAAGCAATCCATAGAAACCCCCTACGAATGCGGGGTTTGCCAAACTCAAAGGATATCTGAGGAATAGCCCACTTAGCCCCCCTGGTTCTAGCATTCGCCGATGCTCCTGATCAAGCCCCTCGACCACCTCCCTCCAGTTAGCCACGAGAATCGCGCCCTCTGAGGTTCTCTTTTGTCATTTTCGTAAAAATTGGCCATAATTGCCGGTCTGAAGGAAATTCGCCCGGGAAATCATCCAGAATCCAATTACGGAGGGATTATGACAGGGGGACCGTCACCGTTTGCTCCGGGTGCTAGTTATGTCAGAGGAAGACTCACTGTTCACAATATCAGAGAAGCACTTGGATAGCGGACTAAGGGGCATACCAGTCGGGACATGCCTGACCTCTTACGTAGACCCTATGGAGGGAGTCCACTATGTTGGATATCCCGTGGGCGACCTCTCGAACTTGGAGGAAGAGGACGTAATCTACCTCCTGATGCACAAGAGGCTACCGACCAAGGAAGAATCTGCAGCTTTCAGGAAGGAACTTGCCCATCGAGGAGAGGAGATTCCAACAGGTGCGCTCAGGGTCCTAGAGACGCTTACACCAGGAACCGGACACCCAATGGATTGGCTGTCAATAGGCATAATGGCCATGGGAGCAGCAGAAACAACTGGCGATGCCAGGGCCGACTCGATGAACCTGATTGCCCGAATGCCGGAACTGATGGCCCGGATTTTCCTTCTGCGAGGCGGTCAGAAGGAGAATCTAAGCCCTAGGAAGACCAAACTTGGCTTGGTCGAGAATTTCGTTCACATGCTTGGGGTGGATGGGGATGAAGCAGAGAGGATGAACCGTGTTTTGCGCTTCTTCTTCATTCTCCACATGGATCATGGTGGCGGCAACCTGTCCACATTCTCTGGAAAGGCGGTTGCTTCCGGGAGGGCATCAGTGTACGCATCATTGGCTAGTGCAATGAATGCCCTCTCTGGCCCTCTCCATGGAAGAGCAAACCAAGCCTGCTTGGAGTTCGTCCAGAGAATTGGTACCTCCGATCACTCAGAGATCGAGGATTTCGTTCGATCAGAACTTGCTGCAAAGCGTCCGATTTATGGGTTCGGTCACGGGGTTTTGAGAGCCGAAGATCCTCGGGCTAGGCTATTGATTGAGTTGGGCTCGGAGATTTGTCCCGATGACGAGTACTTCCAGGTTGTCAAGGCACTAAGGGAAGTGGTCCCCCCCATCCTAAAGGAACACCCCAAGATCAAGAATCCTTACCCTAATGTCGATATAGCCAGCGGCAGTCTTCTACATGCTATAGGATTCAGGAAGCCCCACTACTACACCACGTTCTTCGGTTGGGCCAGAGTTGCAGGAATATGCGCACAGATCCTAGACGAGAGGAACTCGAGGGACGGCCGAGGAGTGCCAATCTACAGGCCCAAATACATCGCCAAAGACCAGCCATTCAGACGGCTGGACTAGATACTGTGGGTCTTCCCCGCGCCTCTGTGTCCCAGGATTCTGGGACTTCCCCATGGCAAACCCTCTTCGGCATCTCTGGCCCATCTTTCCTCAGTCCCCCTCCATCGCATCCTAATCCCCTGTTCTTTGACGATTGACGCTCTATTGCCCGGCTCCAATTCAGACCAACTCGGGAGTGACTCCGAAGCCTCAATCATCAGTTCCGCCAACTCATTACTCGAAGCCTGCCTAAAACTCGCCAACCACTCTTCATCCAATGGCTGGCTTGCAGGACGGGGCCAGCGAGGGCTCCCGTCCGGTCTTTCCACAACTTGTGGATCCATGTGGTCTGTCACTATCGAAACTCCCGCCCTCAATAGGGCGTCTTCTTTCTCCAATGGAGCAGGCCAGACAAAAAGCCCCATCCCCTGGCGAATTTCCTGCAGCCTTTCCAATCCTTTTCCATCCAGGCCCACTGGAGGTCCGGGATTTATCCATCTGGTCCATCCGGATAGGTACTCCACTGCCATCCCCATGGATTCCATACCATCCCTCCTGACGGTCTTGGCTATTGATCGAACAGATGTCCTTGCAAAGTGGGGCATTGCAACCGTACGCTTCACCCTCCAATACCTGCCCCATGACCTAATCCTAGGCATCAGTCGCGTCACTGGAATGCCAAAGCCCACGGAATTGGCAACTGGGCCAATCCTAGGTGAGAAGCTGGAAACGATGGTCGACCTGTCTGGAAGATCTAGCGGTTCTAACTTCTGCTCCAATAGCCCCATCGCATTTCTGAGGTACCCATCGGTGCCAATCCCGTTCTTTGGATGGGGAATCTTGAACTCTATGTCGACCGTCTTACCACCAGCCTGCCATAGTTCGGTAAATTCCCGATTTTCTAGCAAATCACCCATCGTAGCGATTCCTAGCCTCCCAAGTTCGCTCGTGGACATTTGCTCGATGCACCTTTCCTTCAATTTCCCTTTTCCTGGTACGAATTCATCGTGGTAGATGACCAGTTCCCCATCCCCATCAACCCGTAGGTCAAACTCAACTCCGTCTGCGAACTCCATGCCATGCTTCAGTGCTGCAACAGAGTTCTCATCCGGCCTTTCCCATCTGCCCATATTTCCATTGCGAAAAGCACCCAGACCAAGAATGCACGCTACCGTACCCTTCGTGCAGCCCCAACGCTCTTACTCTTCCTCTCTTACCGAGGGGGCTGAGTGACATGTCAGAGACAGTAGAATTAGACCGCGCATCAGACCCACAAGCCGTCAGAGGATATGCATACTACGACTGGGCCAAATCTGCCTTTGAGACGAGCGTAACCGTTGCAGTACTCCCTGTGTGGTTCGCTTATTTATTCTTGAAAGCCAATGGTTTGACAACTACAATCGGGTCAATTGATTTCACGGGCGATGCAATTTGGTCATTTTCTGTTTCTGGAGCAGCACTTCTTGTTGCTATCCTCAGCCCTTCCTTCGGAGTAATCGCAGATCGTCGTGCCATCAAGATGTGGTGGTTGAAAATTCTGACATATGTCGGAGCCGGGGGTACGGTGCTTCTTGCTATCGCCCCACTCCTGCCAATAAACACTCAATGGGTATGGCTGATGGTCATGTTCGTAATTGCAAATGTCGGACTAAATGGGGCTAGCGTGTTCTACAATGCACTGCTGCCACACATGGGGACGGATGATGAGATGGATGCAATTTCGAACAAAGCATTCGCATATGGCTATCTTGGAGGTGGGATACTATTGGCAGTTCATCTTGGAATGGTAATGCTATTAACTGGAAATTGGGTTGTTCCTTTGGTCTTGGCATCATCTGGAATATGGTGGTACGGTTTCGCGCTATTGACTTTCAAATGGGTCCCAGAGCCCCCAATAGAAAATGAGATGGAAGCATTGACTATTGTAGAATCTGCAAAGTTAGCCCTCTCGGAAATACGAAAAACTCTGAGTGAAGTTTCAAAATTCAAAACACTATTTTTGTACATGCTGGCCTATTTCTTCTTTATTGATGGGATCAACACTGTTACCGCATTGGGTGGCATTTACGGGCCAGTAGTCCTAGGAATAGGAACAGTGTTCCTTATGATAGCTATTCTGATGGTTCAAATTATTGCAGCCCCATCCGCAATATTATTCACTAGGATATCTGAAAAGGTAGGTACTAAGCAGGCTCTGACCATTTCTCTAGTTGGTTGGGTCGTACTGTGTTTTGCAGCACTTGCATTTGCACCCTTGGAATTAGAAAAACACGACCAGCATGACATAATGTACGAATGGGACGCGGAAGAAGGGGCATACAAGGTAACTGTATCAAGTGCAGCCCCCAGTTTAGCACAGAAAATAGAATTCTCCGATTCTGAGTTCAATGAGCAAGAATGGGTAAAGGAATGGGAGGAATTTCTACCCATTATAAAAGACAAGTATGTGACAGAATACGAGTTATTCGATTGGCAATGGGAGACAACAGATGGCGAGGTCTATGCTAAATCAGTTTCAGCAACTTCCGAATCACTAATTGAGGGGGGAGTGCTGTCTAGTTTCTCAGATAGTAGGTTCAGCGTCAGCGTCCTTGATGAAGATGGGGTAACGCACACTTCAAACGTTGGAATCGACCATCCAACTAGCCTCGGAGACGGTGCTTTGGATTTCATACCAGCAACTGCCCGTTCCTATGTTTGGGAGCCTTTGGGCCTAAGTGTCGGAATCCAATTCATCATTCTAGGTATGGCAATGGGTTCTGTCCTAGGAGGTTCCCAGGGTCTTGCTAGAAGCCTGTTCGGACAAATGGTCCCCGAAACTAGAAGTGCTGAGTTCTTCGGCTTCTTCGGCTTCTTCGGCAAGGTCGCTGCATTGCTAGGACCACTAATTTACGGAATTATGACAGTAATGTTTGACAGTCGAGTGGGAATACTCAGTATTGCCATCCTAATTTTAACCGGAGCACTGATACTTAGGGGAGTAGATGTAGAACAAGGTCGATTAGACGCTCAGGCCGAAGATGCACGAAACCGAGGATTGGCCTGAGTTCATTCAGAACGGATCTCTTCCAGTGCCTCAATCACAGAGGCTTGGGTGATCCGGCCACCCCGTTCCCTGAGCATGGATGCAACCCTGTCGACCTCTTCGCCCTCGGCTCCAGCGGTAACTGCCATGTTCCTGACATGCAGCTTCATGTGGCCTGCTTGGATTCCCACAGTGGCCAGGGCACGTAGCGCACCGAGGTTCTGAGCCAATCCCGAAGCCGCCATCACCTTAGCTAGCTCGTCTGCGCTCTCAACCCCCAGAAGTGCCACATTCGCCTGTGCGGCAGGATGGACCCTTACCGCGCCACCAACCAGTCCCACTGCCATGGGCAGTTCGATAGATCCTACCAGATTGCCAGCATCGTCCTTCGACCACTTGGTCAGTGAACCGTACGTCCTCTCGTGAGAGGCATAACTGTGAGCCCCGGACTCGATTG